>JALOSO010000326.1 GCA_025458385.1 Paracoccaceae bacterium
GTCGGGCGGCGATGTCGGCTCTATCAAGATGGATGGTTTCGCGACGCTGTACATGGATAAACTTCGCGCGCTGAAGGGCATCTATCGCGGCGTGGCGTTCGAGGATGAAATGGTGGGCTACCTGCCCCACTGCACCTTCAACCTGAACCCGCGGGCCGCCAGCATTGACACGCCGCTGCACGCCTATGTGCCGCGCAAGCATGTGGACCATATGCACCCGGATGCGATCATCGCGATTGCCGCTTCGGCCAATTCGCGCGAACTGACGCAGCAGATTTTCGGGGCCGAGATTGGCTGGTTGCCATGGAAGCGGCCGGGGTATGAGCTGGGCCTGTGGCTGGAGAAATTCTGCGTTGATAACCCGGATGCGAAAGGCGTGGTGCTGGAAAGCCATGGGTTGTTCACCTGGGATGATGACGCGCAGGCCTGCTATGACCTGACCCTGCGGATCATCCAGAAGGCGATGGATTGGTTTGCGGCACAGACGGCGTGCAAGGCCATTTTTGGCGGGGCTGCGCGGGAAAGTCTTCCCCCAGAGGAGCGTCGGGCAGTTGCGGCTTTGCTCATGCCTCATATCCGGGGCGTGATCTCTGATGATCACCACATGGTCGGGCACTTTGATGACAGCCCCGCCGTATTGGAATTCGTGAATTCCGCCAAGTTAGAGCCTTTGGCGGCCCTTGGCACCTCTTGTCCCGATCATTTCCTGCGCACCAAGATTCGCCCGCTCGTCTATTACTGGTCTGACCTCGACTCTGAGATGAATATCAACGGACCTATAATCGCATCCCAGATCCATGAGTATCGTTTGGCCTACACCCGATACTACAACCGCTGCAAACATGCCGATTCACCCCCGCTGCGCGACCCGAATCCAGTGGTTTACCTTGTGCCAGGTGTCGGCATGCTGACCTTTGCCAAAGACAAGGCGACGGCGCGGATCAGTGCGGAGTTCTATATCAACGCGATCAACGTGATGCGCGGGGCGGATACCGTGTCCACCTACCAGGGCCTGCCGGAGCAAGAGGCCTTCGATATCGAATACTGGCTGCTGGAAGAGGCAAAGCTGCAGCGCATGCCAAAGCCGAAATCGCTGGCCGGGCGCGTGGCGCTGGTTACTGGCGGGGCAGGGGGCATAGGAGCGGCCACGGCGGAACGCCTGCTGCGCGAAGGGGCCTGTGTGATGCTGGCCGATATTGACGCGGATGCCTTGGTGCGCACGGCGGATAACCTGACCAGCCGCCATGGCAAGGACGTGGTGCGCACGGTCAACATGAACGTCACAGATGAAAATCAGGTCATTTCCGCCTTTACAGAGACTGTTCTGGCCTTTGGCGGCGTGGATATCCTTGTATCAAACGCAGGTATCGCGAGTTCCGCGCCGATCGAGCAGACCACCCTCGCGCTGTGGAACAAGAACATGGATATCCTGTCCACCGGATACTTCCTTGTCAGCCGCGAAGCGTTCAAGGTGCTGCGCGCGCAGAACATCGGCGGGTCAGTGATCTTTGTGGCGTCAAAGAACGGCCTTGCGGCCAGCCCCAACGCCTCCGCCTATTGCACCGCCAAGGCCGCCGAAATTCACCTTGCCCGCTGCCTTGCGCTGGAAGGGGCCGAGGGCGGCATCCGCGTGAACGTGGTCAACCCCGACGCCGTGCTGCGCGGCAGCAAGATCTGGTCGGGCGAATGGCTGGATCAGCGCGCCAGCACCTATAAAACCGATAAGGACGGGCTGGAGGAGATGTATCGCCAGCGCTCCATGCTGAAACGGTCGGTCCTGCCCGAGGATATCGCCGAAGGCGTGTATTTCTTTGCTGCCGATCTGTCTGCCAAATCCACCGGGAACATCCTGAACGTGGATGCCGGCAACGTTCAGGCCTTTACGAGGTAAGCCATGATCGACGCATCCATCATCGCGCAGGATAACGAGGCGCGCTATTCCGCCCTTATGGCAGACTACACCGCCTTGGGTGATCACCTGTCGCGCCGTGGCATTCAAATCGACACTATAAAGGCCAAAGTGGCCACCTACGGTGTGGCGATCCCGTCATGGGGCGTGGGCACCGGGGGCACGCGTTTTGCCCGCTTTCCGGGTGAAGGCGAGCCGCGGCATATCTTTGACAAGCTGGATGATTGCGGTGTGATCCAGCAACTGACGCGCGCAACGCCTGCCGTTTCCCTGCACATTCCGTGGGACAAGGCCCCCGCGGCCGACCTGCTGGCCAAGGCCGAAACCCTCGGCCTGCGCTTTGATGCGATGAATTCGAACACCTTTCAGGACCAGCCACAGCAGCGCAACAGCTACAAGTTCGGCTCTGTCAGCCACGCCGATCAGCCCACGCGCCAGCAGGCCATCGACCATAACCTTGAATGTATCGAAATCGGCGCGGCAATCGGATCAAAGGCGCTGACGGTCTGGGTGGGCGATGGCACCAACTTTCCGGGCCAGCAGGATTTCACCCGGCAGTTTGACCGGTATATGGAGGCGCTGCATGCCATCTACGCCGGGCTGCCTGCGGACTGGCGGCTGTTCACCGAACACAAGATGTATGAACCGGCGTTCTATTCGACAGTGCTGCAAGACTGGGGCACGAATTACATCATCGCCACCGAACTGGGCGAAAAGGCGTTCTGTCTGGTGGACCTTGGCCACCATGCGCCGAACACGAACATTGAAATGATCGTGGCGCGGCTGATTTCGCGCGGGAAACTGGGCGGGTTCCACTTTAACGACAGCAAGTATGGTGATGATGATCTGGATACAGGGTCGGTAGACCCCTATCGCCTGTTTCTGGTGTTCAACGAACTGGTGGAGGCCGAGGGCAAGCC
>JALOSO010000094.1 GCA_025458385.1 Paracoccaceae bacterium
AATCGGGCCGACATAGGAAAATCCCAGCTCTTCGAACAGGGTGCCGCCCACCGTCATGCCCTTGAGCATTTCCTTCGCCCGCCGCGCCCCTTCCTGAAACGGTTCCGGCAGCAAACTGACCGCCCCCTTCGCTGCCGCCTTCAATTCCTGAAACGGCCCGCCCGCGTAAAGGCGCGTGAGGTAGGATGACAGCGCCCCCACCGGGGGTGCGATGCTCATCTCATTGTCGTTCAAGACCACGATCAGGCGCTTTTTCAGATGGCCTGCGTTGTTCATCGCCTCAAACGCCATGCCCGCTGACATGGCGCCATCGCCGATCACCGCAATCGCATCGCCCGGATCGCCCCCCAGATCAGCCGCGCAAGCAAAGCCAAGCGCCGCACTGATACTGGTGCTGGAATGTGCCGCCCCGAACGGGTCAAAGGGGGACTCGGACCGTTTGGTAAAGCCGCTCAGCCCCCCCTCCATCCGCAGCGTCCTGATCCGGTCGCGCCGCCCGGTGATGATCTTGTGCGGATAGCACTGGTGGCTGACATCCCAGATGATCTTGTCCCGCGGCGCATCGAACACCGCATGCAAGGCCACCGTCAGTTCCACGACCCCTAGCCCCGCACCCAGATGCCCGCCCGTCACGGATACCGCCGCAATCGTCTCGGCGCGCAATTCATCCGCCACTTGGCGCAAGTCACGGTCAGACAGGCCCTTCAGGTCAGCCGGCGAATGTACACGGTCCAGAAGCGGCGTCAGGGGTTGGGTCATCTCATTTATCCCGGGCGATGGTGAACCGCGCGGCCTCTTTCAAAGTGTCAGCTTTCGCACCATAGGGCGCCAGCGCATCGCAGGCGTCCTCAATCAGGGACGTGGCCCGCGCGCGCGCCGCATCAAGGCCCAGAAGCGAAACAAAGGTCGCCTTGCCCGCCGCCGCATCCTTGTGCAGGGCCTTGCCCGCCTTCGCCGCATCGCCCGTCACATCCAGCACATCATCGGCAATCTGGAAGGCAAGGCCCAAAGCCTGCGCATAACGCGAAAGCGGCCCCGTATCTGCCCCCGCCATTACCGCCCCCGCCGTCGCCGCCCAACTGATCAGGGCGCCCGTCTTGCCCGCCTGCAGCGTGATAATCTCCTCCAGCGTCAGGGGCCTGGCCGCCGTCTCTGCCGCAATGTCCAGGGCCTGCCCCAGCACCATGCCTTCCGCCCCAGATGCCCGCGCCAGCCCCGCAATCAGCTCCACCCGGTGGCCCAGCCGCGCATCGCACAAAAGCTCAAACGCCAGCGTCTGCAAGGCATCGCCCGCCAGAACCGCCGTCGCCTCATCCCATTTCACATGCAGCGTCGGCTGGCCCCGCCGCAGCGCATCATCATCCATGCAGGGCAGATCATCATGCACAAGGCTGTAGGCATGCAGCGCCTCGATCGCCGCCGCCGCCGGCATCGCATCCGCCCGCGCCACGCCATGCATGGCTGCCGATTCCAGCACCAGAAACCCGCGCAGCCGTTTGCCCCCGCGCAACGCATAACGCATGGCATGCACGACCGGCACGTCCGCGCGCGCCTGCAAGGTTGCCATCAGATGGTCTTCCACTGCTGCCGCAGCAGCCGTCAGGGCCGCGGTAAAACTCACATCCCCTCCACCGGGCTTGTCCCCACCGCGCGCCCCTCGGCCACACGGATCAGTTCCACCTTTTCTTCCGCCTCGCGCAGGCGTGCCGCGCAATGCGCCCGCAGGTCCGCCCCGCGCTGATACAGGGCAATCGATTGCGCCAGCGGCACCTCGCCCTTTTCCAGCGCCCCGACCACCTGTTCCAGCGCCGCCATCGCTTCTTCGAAACTCATCGCGGCAATTGACTCATCTGTCGTCATGTTCCCCCCAACGCCCCCACATGGGCCGCCACACAGTCTTGCAAGGCCGCCAGATCATAACCGCCTTCCAGACAGGATACCACCCGACCCCCCGCGACATCACACAACTGCTGCGTCAGCCAGCGATAGTCATCCGCCTGCCAGTTCAGCCCGGCCAATGGATCATCTTCATGTGCATCAAACCCCGCCGAGATCAGCAGAAGTTGCGCAGAATACGCCTGCAGCGCCGGCAAGACCTGCGCCGCATAGGCCGCCCGCATCGCGGCCCCGCCACTGCCCGCCCGCAGCGGGACATTGGCGATCTGCCCATGCGCGCCCACCTCCGTCACCGCCCCCGTCCCCGGATAAAGCGGCATCTGATGGCTGGAAAAGAAACGGATGTTCGGCTCATCCCACAGCAGATCCTGCGTGCCGTTGCCATGGTGCACATCGAAATCCACAATCGCCACACGCTCCAGCCCCCGCGCCAGCGCATGCTTGGCCGCGATCGCCACTGTGCCAAAGATGCAAAACCCCATCGCCGTCCCCGTTTCCGCATGGTGCCCCGGTGGGCGGCAGGCCACAAACGCCCGGTTGATAGACTGGCCCCCATCCATCACCGCATCCACCGCCGCACAGGCCCCGCCTACCGCCCGCAAGGCCGCCTCAACAGACCCCGGTGACAGGAACGTATCCCCATCCAGCTGCGCCCAGCCGCTGGCAGGTAAGGCTGCCCGCACCCGCGCCAGATATCCCGCCGGATGACAGCGCAGCACGTCCGCATCCGTCCCCACCGGGCAGCCCCGCCGCTCCACCCCCAACCCCGCAAGCCCCGCCGCCACCGCCTCCAACCGCGCCACCTGCTCCGGATGGCCCGGTGGCGTCACATGGCCATCAAAAGCCGCGTCCTGAAACACAAGGACCACGCCCGCCTCCATTTTTGGTCCACAAATATCCCGGGGGGGTGCGGGGGGGCTGGCCCCCCCGCCCTTTGCCGCTCAATCCGGCGCCAGCATATAGCCTTCGCCCCGCACCGTCTGCAGATAGCGCGGCTGTTTCGGGTTCGCCTCGATCTTGCGGCGCAGGCGCGTGATCTGCACATCCACCGCCCGTTCCTGCATGCCCGTGTCATCACGCGGCTCATCACCCACCAGACGTTCCCGGCTGATCGGCGCACCGGGCGCCGCTGCGAAAATGCGCATCAATGCGGCCTCGGTCGCCGTCAGGCGCACCAGATCGCTGCCCCGCCACAGCTCTCCCCGTTCCAGATCATAACGCACATCGCCCATCATCAGCGCCTTGGGCCGCACCACGACCTGTGCGGTCGGCGCCCGCCGCAAGACCGCATTGATCCGCAACAGCAACTCCTTGGGCTCAAACGGTTTCACCAGATAGTCATCTGCCCCCGCCTCGAACCCTTCGATCCGGTTTGCCGCCTCGCCCTTGGCGGTCAGCAACAGGATCGGCACGGCCATCGTCGCCCGCAATTCCCGCGTCAGGGTCACCCCATCTTCGCCCGGCATCATCACATCCAGCACGATCATGTCGAATTCAAGCCCTGCCAGCAACCGCCGGGCCTGCCCGGCATCCCGCGCCGTCGTGACGAGAAAGCCGTTGCGGATCAGGAATTTCTGCAACAGGCCCCGGATACGTTCATCATCGTCCACCACCAGCAGATGCGGTTGGGTTTCCATCACTGCGCCCCCTCTTTCAGCGCAGCATAGTGCCGCCGCATCTCGGGGTCCATCATCGCCTCCAGCACCTGCCGGAACCCCGCCACCGCCTGCGGGCCTGCCGCGCGATAGGCGCTGCGCATGCGCGCCCGCTGGGCCTCGGACAATTGCCGCTCCAGCATCATGCCCTTTTCCGTCAGGTACAGATGACGCTCGCGCCGGTCCACGCGCCCGACCCGCGCCTCGACCAGACCGTCTTCCATCAGGGTCCGCAGCACCCGGTTCAGACTTTGCTTTGTCACCCCAAGGATTGACAGCAGCGTGTTCACGGTGCCCCCCGGACCGCGCCCGATGAAATGGATCGCCCGGTGATGCGCCCGCCCGTAATCCATCCCTTCCAGAATGCGGTCCGGGTCCGCCGTGAAACCCCGATAGGCAAAGAACATTGCTTCGATCCCCTTCCTGACCTGTTCATCTGTCAGGAAAAGCAGGCTTTCGCCGCCACGCACCGTTTCAGCCATTTCACCCTCCGCCCTTGCCCGGATTTTATGTCAGCCTTGTTGACTTTCCAAGACTCAACTGGTACCCACATTTCCGATTTTGCGCAACTTCATGTCCGAAACGGACCTATCCGCGCAATTTATGCAAAACCGCTGGAGGGTGCGATGGCAGGATATGATGATCGTGACGGTTTCATCTGGATGGATGGCAAGCTGGTGGATTGGCGTTCGGCCAATGTGCATATCCTGACCCATGCCATGCACTACGCCTCATCCGTGTTCGAAGGCGAACGCTGCTACAACGGCAAGATCTTCAAATCCACCGAACATTCCGAACGCCTGCGCATGTCGGGCGAACTGCTGGATATGCCGCTGCCCTATTCAGTCGCCGAAATCAACGCCGCCAAAGAGGCCACGCTCAAGGCCAACGGTCTGACCGATGCCTATGTGCGTGCCATCGCATGGCGTGGCGCGGGTGAGATGATGGGCGTTGCCGCCAACAAGAACCCGATCCGCATGGCTGTGGCCTGCTGGACGTGGGGCAACTACTATGGCGACGCCAAGTTCAAGGGCGCGAAACTCGACATCGCCAAGTGGAAGCGCCCCAGCCCCGAAACCATTCCCCATGCCGCCAAGGCAGCGGGTCTTTACATGATCTGCACCATGTCCAAGCACGCGGCCGAGGCGAAGGGGTGTTCGGACGCCATGATGTTCGACTATCGCGGCTATGTGGCCGAGGCGACGGGGGCCAACATCTTTTTCGTCAAGGACGGCGAGGTTCATACGCCAAAGGCCGATGCCTTCCTGAACGGCATCACCCGGCAAACCGTGATCGGCATGTTGCGCGACATGCAGATCAAGGTGCACGAACGTCACATCATGCCGGAAGAGCTGGAAGGCTTCGAACAATGCTGGCTGACGGGCACGGCGGCCGAGGTCACGCCGGTTGGCCAGATCGGTGACTACAATTTCGAAGTGGGCGATCTGACCAAGCGGGTTGCCACCGAATACGAGGCGCTTGTGCGGGCCTGACGCGCGCGCCGCCCTTGCGGATTGCCCTTTTCCCTTTCGGGATGGCCGTAGCCGCAGGGTCACCCGCCGATGATCACATCGGGTGACCCTGCGGCCGCTGCACCGCCACAATCGATGGGATCATCAATCCGCCCGGCCTGCTTGCCATTGATAAAGACCGTGGAACTGCCTGATTGCAGCGCCCGCGGATGTGGCGGCGCCGGGCAGGACGGGCAGGCGTGCGGCGCGTAGGCATCACCCTGCCGCACCGCTGCAATCCCGTTGACAAACACATCGGGTGATCCGGCGATGGCCGGGCTGGGCGGGAAATGGCACGCATGGCCAGAACCGCTGTCCCCAACGCGCGCAGAAGGTTTACCCGCCATGGCAACCCACCCCGGCCCGGCCCACAGCCCGTGCCGCACAGAACGCCCGCGCCGTTGCAAACCGCCCCATCATGCCACCTGCCCCACAGGCATGGGCAAGGCTGGCACCTGCCAGGCGGCGCGCAGCATCTGCCGGTCACCTTCGGCCAACGGGGCGTCATCAAGCCTTGCCTGCAGAAAGGGACGTGCCGCATCCGGGGCCTGCGCCAGTGTCTCGGGCGACATGTCCCAGCCAACCTCAAGCGCGGGGTCGGCAAGCGCAAGGCAGAACCCCTGATATTCATTGTCACAGGCCCGGGTCAACGAGGCGAGTGTGAGTGGATCAGGCAGCACCGCAGGGCACAGCAATGTTGCCAGCCTTTGGAAGGCCGGTGTCAACACAAAGCGGGCCTGCGCCGATGCAAGGCCCCGCCCGACATCCCGCAAGGTGCCACCCCGGCACCAGGACAGCGCGACAGCCCCATGGCTGGTCCAGCCGACCGAGGAACACAAACCACTCCAACGGTCGGCATCCACTGTTTCCAACGCCTCAAGCAGGAACATGTCGCTGCGCGTCAAACCCGCCATTTCGGCGGCGAACCGCTCGTTTTGCGCAGACTTGGCATGGACATCGGCCGAGATATGCAGCGACACCCAGATGTAAGGCAGCGTCAGATCCTCAGACTTGGCCCGGACGGCCCCGGCGTAGACATCATCCTTGGTCATGGTCACCCTTCACCTTGTCACGCGCCTTTTCTGCACGGTCATTGCGCAGATACAGCACCACGAACCCCACCCAACAGGCCAGAACAACCGGGGCAAACCACCAGCCATGTCCATTGCCCAGCGACCACAGGGCCCACAGCGCCGTGCCAATGAAAAGCAGGGTCACAAGGGCCTGAAACAGGTAAGCGATGATGAATTTGCGAAAAAGCGACACCCTGTTCACCTATGGCCGGGGATACATCCAGGCGTTGTTTTCCGATATGACATCAAGCGCGTTGGTTTCTGACCCTGCGGGAATCAGCCCCATCACCCCGTTCGGCCTTGCCGATGACACGGTGCCCACAGGCACCCAGGTTTGCGGTCGCGTTTCCTGCGTCTGGCTGGCCCCGCCGCCCGGAAGATATTCGCCCGGATTGTTCAGGCAATGCAAAATCCCCTCGGTAATGGCCACCAGGGCATCCGCATCTTCCTGGCTGACCGGTTCGGACGATTCGATCGCGGCGCGGAACATTTCCTTGTACTGATCACCCGTCGGGCCCGGGCCATAGTTCCCGGTGAACACCGCGTCAAACACCGCCACAATATCGCGCCCGCCATATTTGACGGCCAGCACGGCCGCCCCTGTGCTTGCAAGGATAAAGTTTGCCGGCATCTGTGCCGCCTTGATGGGTCCGCTGACAATGCGGCTGCCGAACCGCCCGCCGCGCGCGGCATAGGACGTGAACACGCCACCACCGATCCGGCCATAAAACTCGGGCGTCGTCATAAGATGCTGCAGCGCGACCATCAGCAATCGTGCGGCAAGGGTCGGGTTCTTGATGATGAACCCCAGAATGGTGTTCAGATCGCGGCGCCATGGGTCTGACATGGCCTTGCCATGCGCGCCAAAAAGGCCCAGCTGCATGCAGCAATAAAAGATGCCGCACCACCAATCACGCGGAAAGCTGTATGCACCCGCGATCATGCGCACGACAAAGTTCGGCTTCTTTTCGGCGGCGCGTTCAATGAACCGTGGGTCAGAGCAAATGATTTCCACGGTCTGAGAGGGGGTGCCACCTTGGCCTCCCTCGGCGATTTCGCCCGCGTAGGTGATCCCCCTGCACATGTCAGTTCAGATTGATCTTGCCGCCACGGATCGACACTTCATCCGTTGCGTCGATGGTGACGACCTCGGTCGCGCCAATGTGAATTTTCTTGCCATAAACCCCCACTGTCCCATCCATTTCCAAGACGATGCGCGCGATGCCGGCCTTGACTTCGGTCCTTTGCGCGCCTGTCAGTTCTGCAAATTCGCCTGCATCCAGCGTCAGCAGATTGCCGGCATGCACTGTCACCACATCGCCGCTGTTCAGCTGGATATGCTTGCCCGCAAGCACACTTTTCGACACGCCAACCACCTCGTTACTTGACAGGCCAATGGCCTCGCTTTTGCTTTTCTCGACACCAAGCACATAATTGCCGCGAGAAAATGGCAGCGCGCGGGCAAAGCCAAGATTTGCCGCCACCTTGCCCAGACCCTGGGTCAGTTTGCTGGCCATCTGTCCCACCAGCGTGCCGATATTGCTGGGCCCCACATAGATCGACATATTGCCACCGATGATCTCCTCATGGTGGTTTGTCACCTCGATCGCCTTGTTATGGCCGATCGACTGCACCCAGTTGTTGTCGATGCGTTCCGAATGATTGTTGCGGGTCTTTTCGTTGCGGTCCTTTTGCGCATGGACATAGATTTCTTCCCGCCCGGCCTGATCTTCAAAGCGCAACTCGTTGAACCCGTCACCTTCATGCGTATCGGTGCGGAACGTGCTGATCGTCTTGTTCTCGGGCAGTTTGTAAGGCACCTTGTTATGCCCGTTATAGACGCAACCCGTGACCAGTGGCTGGTCGGGGTCACCTTCCAGAAACTCCACCACCACCTCCATGCCGATGCGCGGGATGACCATGCCGCCCCAGCCGTTGCCCGCCCAATTCTGGCTGACCCGGCAGCGCATCGAATAGGCGTCGTCAAGATCCCAGTGAAAGCGCACCAGAATGCGGCCATATTCATCGCAGTCGATTTCGCCCTCGCCCACGACCCGCGCGGTCTGCGGGCCATCGACCCGCGCCCGCCGTGTCTTGCGTTCCGGATGCAGTGGGGCCGTCACTGGCAACAGCACATAGCGCCCTTGATAGGCAACAGAGTCGCCCGTTTTGTCGCCCGCGCCATAGGCGTTTGCGGCATAACGGTGTTCGGCTGACAGGCAGACGAAATCCTGCCCGCTGCCCGGAACCACCTCACCGCCCAGGGTGACGACCGCACCTGCCGCAAGATCGGGAATGTCACCCGCCGCGACAAAGCGTTGATCCTGTCCCCTTTCCTGACGGTCACGCAGCAAAGCAACCGCTTTTCCCCGGCTTGGTGAGAGGTAATCACCCGGATAGTCAAAACTTTCGACACCGCCCTGCGCATGCACCGCCGTACCGGCCTGGCGCGCCTCCATCTTGGCATGCGGGGTCTTGAAGTTGTAATCGGTCAACCGGATTGCCCCGGTCGTTATCCGTCGTGACGGGGTCCAGCTGTGGAAATGCTCCACATCCTGCTGATGCCGGTCAGCCGCCGGTTTGTAGGGGCGCATGCCGATCTTCGGGTGTGCATCGGGGGCATCGGTCAGCACCATGTCATGCGCGCCCGGACGATGCACAAAGTGATAGCTGATCCCGAAACGTTCAAGCATGCGGCTGACAAAGGCAAAGTCGCTTTCGCGATATTGCACGGTGTATTCCAGTTTTGGATAGGTCTGGGTGAGGGTGGTTTTCAATGCACCCGTCGCAGCATAGGCACCCAGCACTTCGGTAACGATCTGCACCACCGTCTTATCATGAAAGATGCGCTGATTACGCCGCAGCGTGGCCAGATGCGGCCAAGGCCGCAAGGTCAGCCGGTAATGGTGGCCCGGCCCTTCCGGGCCCAGCCAGCGCACTTCGGCCACGATGCCATCGATGGCCCGAAACGCCCCGCTGCGCAGGGCGACTGTCACCGTTGCATGTGTGCCAAGCAGGCTGTCGAAATCAAGTTCGGGATCGCTGGCCATGCAATCCACCTGAAACTCGAACAGGGCATTGATCGCCTCGGTGCCCGTGAACTGCACAAGCACCAGAACATCGTCACCAAGCACAGTGGCAAGGCGCCCCAGCCGGGCGTCCTGTCGGAACAGCGTTGTCATGTGTTTAAATCCGGAGATGCATTAAATTCAATGCATTCAACCTAAGCAACATTTACAACTTTGCAAGACGGTTGCGTCGCATGCCGCCATGGCAACATGTCCCCCGGCAGGGGCATTGCCGCAGGCCGCACCGGCCCTTGCCCGCCGGTTAACCGGCAGGGTCGCAATACACCCTGTAAAGCGTTTCCAGCACCGCCCGCACCTCGGCGCTGGCAAGGCTGTAATGGATGGTCTGGCCATCGCGCCGTGTTGCCACCAGCCGCAGCGCGCGCATCTTGCCAAGGTGCTGTGACAAGGCCGCCGGTGTCAGATGCACAACTGCCGCCAGATCACCCACTGACCGCTCACCCGCCAACAAGGTGCACAGCACCAGCAGCCGCTTCGGATTGGCCATCGCCGTCAGCATGGCCGCAACGTCTTCGGCCTTGGCTTCCAGTGGATTCTTCGTGTCATTCAGGATATCAATCTGCATGCTTGACACTTTAGCACTTGCGCATATACAAAACAACACATAATCCACCGGACAGGCCACAGGCCCGCCGGTGGCACCATCCGGGCGCGACCGGCCCTTGTTGCCGGACCGCCCATTTCAAGCACAAGGGTTGCAAGACAGATGATGACAGAATTCACGCCGCTCAGCGCGGCGCTTGGCGGCATCCTGATCGGCCTCTCGGCCGTGATTCTGATGGCCTTCAACGGGCGCATTGCCGGGATGACCGCGATGCTTGGCGGCGCGCTGGCCCCGCGCGACCCTGACAGCCCCTGGCGTCTGGCCTTTCTGGCCGGGGCGATTGCCGCCCCGATGGTGGCAACCGCCTTTGGCGCCGAATTCAGCTTTGCTGCCCCCACCACAGGCGCAGTTCTGGTGCTGGGCGGTGTGATCGTCGGCCTTGGCGTCACCTATGGCTCTGGCTGCACATCCGGGCATGGCGTCTGTGGGCTTGCCCGCCTGTCGCCACGGTCATTCGCGGCCACGCTGACCTTCATGGCAACCACCTTTGCCACGGTGACGCTGATCCGCCACGGCCTTGGCGGGTGACCGACATGAAGCGCATCCTGTCAGCCCTTTTCGCCGGAGCCGTCTTTGGCAGCGGTATTGCCATCTCGGGCATGGGAAACCCGGCCAAGGTTCTGAATTTCTTTGATCCCCTTGGCACATGGGATCCCAGTCTTGCCTTTGTCATGGGTGGCGCGCTGTTGACCGCGGCCTTCGGTTACCGGCTGATCTTTGGCCGCCGGAACCATCCGCTGTTCGACACAAAATTCCATCTGCCCACCAGCACCGCCATTGATGCACGGCTGCTGGGCGGGGC
>JALOSO010000327.1 GCA_025458385.1 Paracoccaceae bacterium
AATGACCATGATCTATGACGTTGTTGTTGTGGGAGGCGGGCCAAGCGGGGCCACGGCGGCCGAGGATCTTGCGCGTGCAGGCCACAAGGTGGCGATGATCGACCGGGATGGGCGGATCAAGCCCTGCGGTGGCGCGATCCCGCCGCGTCTGGTGCGCGATTTCAATATTCCCGATGCGCAGATCGTGGCGCGCATCGGCACGGCGCGGATGGTGTCGCCCACCGGGCGGTCGGTCGATATTCCCATCGAGAACGGCTATGTCGGCATGGTGGACCGCGAACATTTCGACGAATTCCTGCGCGCGCGCGCGGCCAGGGCCGGGGCTGTGCGCCTGACGGGCACCTATCTGCGGATTGAGCGGGACGCGCAGGGCACGTGTGTTGTGTTCCGCGACAAGGCGAGTGGTGAGACGCAAAGGCTGCGCACGAAACTGGTGATCGGCGCGGATGGTGCGCGCTCTGCCGTAGCGCAGGCCGAGGTGAAGGGCGGCGAGAAGACGCCCTATGTGATCGCCTATCACGAGATCATCAAGGCACCTGCGGCCAATGCCGATTACGACCCCACGCGCTGCGATGTGATCTATGACGGGCGCATATCCCCGGATTTCTATGGCTGGATTTTCCCGCATGGTGATCAGGCAAGCATCGGCATGGGCACGGGCGTGGACGGGGTTGATCTGAAAAAGGCCACGGCTGAGTTGCGCGCGGCCAGTGGCCTTGCCGGGTGCGAAACCATCCGGCGTGAAGGCGCGCCCATTCCGCTGCGCCCGTTGGACCGTTGGGATAATGGCCGGGATGTTGTGCTGGCAGGCGATGCGGCGGGGGTTGTGGCACCTTCCTCGGGTGAGGGGATTTTCTATGCCATGCTGGGGGGCCGCGTGGCGGCCACGGCGGCGCAGGCTTACCTCGCCTCGGGGCAGGTGCGCGACCTGAAACTGGCGCGGAAACTGTTCATGAAGGATCACAAGTCGGTCTTCAAGGTGCTGCGCATGATGCAGGACGCCTATTACAAGTCGGACGAACGGCGTGAGCGCTTTGTCAGCTTGTGTCATGATGTCGACGTGCAACGCCTGACGTTTGAAGCCTATATGAACAAGAAACTTGTGGCCGCCCGTCCGATGGCGCATCTGCGCATCGGGCTGAAGAATCTGGCCCATCTGCTGCGCCTTGTGCGCCCTGGATATGTGTGATGCGCGACAGTCTTGCCGAAGAAGAACTGATCCCGACCTGGGTTGACGGCCGTCTGGCCCCGATGGGCAAGATGGCCGTGCATCGTGCGGGCCTGCGGCACAAGGCGGTGTCGGTGTTCGTGACGGATGGCAACCGCGTGCTGATCCAGCGCCGTGCGCTGAGCAAATACCACACGCCGGGTCTGTGGGCGAATACCTGCTGCACGCATCCTCGGTGGGATGAGGATCCGGCCGATTGCGCCGTGCGCCGCCTGCGCGAGGAGTTGGGGATCACCAGGCTGTTCCCGGCCTTTGCCGACCGGGTGGAATACCGGGCCGACGTGGGGGGCGGGCTGACGGAACATGAGGTGGTGGATATCTTTGTGGCCGAGGTGACACCGGCCATGACGCTGCAGCCGAATGCAGATGAAGTCGCGGAAGTAGCCTGGGTTGATCTGTATGATCTCAGTGCGGACACGGCGCGCAACCCGGCGAAATACACGCCATGGCTGCGGATTTACATGGCCGAACATATGGGGCGGATCTTCGGGGCGGCGGTCAGGTAGCACCGCCGTCGGGCCAAGCCGATTTCTTGCAAGAAATCGGTCCGGAATTTTTGAAAATTCCGGCCAAAAATCTTTGAAGATTTTTGCAATTTTCTTTGAAGAAAATCGGGGCGCGCTTCTGTCAGGCCTGGGTCATGTGACTGCGCAGCCAAGGCAGGATCAGGTCGGCGATGTCCTTCGGGGCCTCTTCCTGTGCCAGATGCCCTAATCCCGGCAATTCGGCGTATTGTGCAGCGGGCATGCGGGCCGCCGCGTCGCGGCTGATGCGCGGGGGCACGGTGCGATCCTTGTCGCCGGTGATCAGCAGGGTTGGCACGGGGTTGGAACCAAGGCGCGACACGAGGGGGGTCAGATTCCATTGCGACATCATGCCAAGCGCGCCGTCGATATGGGCCGCGCTTTGGACCAGTGTAAGATACTGTGCGCGCGCCTCGGGGCTAAGCTGTGATCCGGTGCCATCCAGCAGGCCATTGACGCGTGCGGCATTGCCCCATGTGCGGGCGATGACGGATGGCAGAAAGGGAATGCTGGCAAAGCCGCGGGCAAGCATGGGGAACAGGGTGCCTGCAAGGCCTTCGAAGGTGCCAAGGGCGGCGTTGATGCCGACAACCCCTTGTAATGACAGAATTTCGGACAGGCGCAGCGCAATGGCTGCGCCGGCGGAATGGCCGATGATGGCGGCGGGGGCAATGCCGTTCAGATCGCAGAACGTTGCCAGATCATCGGCGGTGGGATCAAGGCCAAAGCGGCCACGGGCACCGGCGCGGGTAAAGCCTTGGCCGGGCAGATCGGGGATGATGCAGCGGTAATGTGGGGTCAGGTAGGGCAGAAGGGGTGCAAAGCTGTGGCCCGACCCGCCTGCGCCATGCAGAAGCAGGATCGTTGGCCCCGTGCCATCTTCGACCACCCACCAGTCATGCGGACGGGTGCGGATGTGGCGGCCCTTGTCGCGGTTGGGCCAGTGGGCGGGGGGGGTCATTGCAGGGCCTGCGAAAGCACGGCGCTCAGGCGGTGGGCATCGGCGCGGGGCAGGGCGACATAGGGGGCATTCATGCTGCGGGCGAGGGTTTGCAAGCTGGCCTGCGGGCGGTT
>JALOSO010000095.1 GCA_025458385.1 Paracoccaceae bacterium
GCACAGGATCTGGGTGCCGAGGTTGGCGCACGCAGCTATTCGCAAGAGTTTGAGCTTGAGGCCGATGCCCTTGGCGCAGAAATCGCCTTTCGGGCCGGATTCAATCCGGTCACGGGTTCCGGTTTCTTTGACCGCCTGCCAGACCCGGGTGACCGCTTCCTCGGCTCTCATCCGCCCAATGCTGCCCGCAAGGAACTTGTCCGGCAGGTCACGGCGCGGTTGCAAGCGGGGGGTTGATCCAGATCAAGGCGCTGCGGCAAGGCGCGTCTGATCATGGTGGCCCCGATACTAACAAAAGGCGGTGCAGATGATCGGCTATCCCGAGGCCCCCCATGCATGGGGCAGGGCGCAACGCATGGCGCAACGCAGCGGGCTTAATCTGGCAGGCGCTGTTGTCGACGGCTGGCTGAACCGCAGCGAACTGGGCGACATTATCGATGCCTGCCGGGCCTGTTCGCGTGACGCTGCTTGCGGCGAATGGCTGGACCATGCCGCCGATGCCGTGGTTCCACAGCCCGGGTTCTGTGCCAATGCCCCGGCCCTGCGGGCGCTTGCGCCGCGCTGAACCGCGCAAGGTTGCTTTGCGCGCGCCCTTGTTCTTGTGACGCTGGCCCTTTGGGTGAACAGCGGCTAGCCTGCCCTGAAAGCGGTTGGCGGGGAACAGGATATGGATATTGGCGCGGAAATCCGGCGGATCGGCAATACGGCCCGGTGGTCTTGGCAAGGGGTCTGCAGTGCCTGGGCGCGCGAGAAATCTTTCCGCCAATGGACGATCGTCAATATCCTGTCCGCCGCCCTCGCCTTTGTGCTACCCCTGACCCCCGGGGAACGCGCGCTGATCCTGGCACTTGGCCTGATGGTGCTGGTGATGGAACTGGTGAACACCGCCATCGAGGAAACCGTGGACTACATCAGTGAGGCGCAAGACCCGCGCGCGGGCCGGGCCAAAGATGCCGGGTCCGCCGCCGTGGCGGTGGCGGCCATTGCAGGCGGGGTGGCCTGGCTGGTGGTGCTGGTGGGGTAGGCTTAAGCGGTGGGAATGATCAGCGCTTTGTGTGAGCCGTCACAATAGGGGGCGTTGGCGGTGTGCTTGCAGCCGCACAGGAACGCAGTCTTGGCGACCTCAACTTCAAATTTCAGCGGGGTAAAGGACGTCCCCTTATGGCTGCCGTCGCAAAATGGCTGGTTTTTCGATTGCCCGCACGCGCACCAGAAATAGGACTTTTCGCCTTGCAGGTCAGACTTGTAGGGGGCGGTCTGCGCAATGTGGGGTGCCTCGGACATGCAAGCTTTCCTTGTGAGGGGTGGCTAAGCCCAAGCCTCGGTGTTTCGTCTCACCACGTCAAGAGCGCCGTCTAGCGCGGCGAGAGCGCGCGCCCCCAAAGATCATACTCTCCCGCCTCATCCACCGTCACCTTCAGGATGTCGCCGGGTTGCAGGGTTTCAAAGCCGTCGTCGATGAACAGGTTGCCGTCAATTTCCGGTGCATCCGCCATCGTGCGGCAGGTGGCGCCGTCTTCGTCCACCTCATCCACGATCACGGATAGCACTTTTCCAACCTTTGCCGCGAGTTTTGCCGCCGAAATGGCCTGCGCTTTTTCCATAAAGCGATCATAGCGGTCTTGCTTCACCGCGTCCGGCACATGATCCGGCAGGGCGTTGGACCGCGCGCCCTTGACGTTTTCGTATTGGAAGCAGCCCACCCGGTCCAGTTGCGCCTCATCCAGCCAGTCCAGCAGCGTCTGGAATTCCGCCTCGGTCTCGCCCGGATAGCCGACGATGAAGGTGGACCGCAGCGTGATATCCGGGCAGACCTGCCGCCATGCCGCAATCTCATCCAGCGTGCGCGCAGCCGCCGCCGGGCGGGCCATGCGGCGCAGCACATCCGGGTGGGCGTGCTGAAAGGGGATGTCGAGATAGGGCAGGATCAACCCGTCTGCCATGAGCGGGATCAGGTCACGCACATGCGGATATGGATAGACATAATGCAGCCGCACCCATGCGCCGAGCGAGCCAAGATCGCGGGCAAGATCGGTGATATGGGCACGGTGGCCCTTGTCGGTGGCGTGTTTCAGGTCAAGGCCGTAGGCCGAGGTATCCTGACTGATGACCAGCAATTCCTTGACGCCCGCGGCGACCAGGCGTTCAGCCTCGCGCAGCACCGCATGGGCGGGGCGGCTTTGCAGCAGGCCGCGCATGTCGGGGATGATGCAGAACTTGCACTTGTGGTTACAGCCTTCCGAGATTTTCAGATAGCTGTAATGGCGCGGCGTCAGGCTGACGCTGCTGGCTGGCAGCAGGTCAATGAACGGGTCGGGCGCGGGGGGGACAGCCACATGCACGGCATCCAGCACGGCCTCGTACTGATGTGGGCCGGTCACTGCCAGCACCTTTGGATGCGCACCAGTGATGTATTCGGGTTCGGCGCCAAGGCAGCCCGTCACGATCACGCGGCCGTTCTCCTGCAGGGCCTCACCAATCGCCTGCAGACTTTCGGCCTTGGCGGAATCGAGGAACCCGCAGGTATTGACGATCACGGCATCGGCGCCCTGATAATCCGGAGAGATCGCATAGCCTTCGGCGCGCAGTCTTGTGAGGATCCGCTCGCTGTCGACCAGCGCCTTGGGGCAGCCGAGCGAGACCATGCCGATGGTCGGCTGACCTTCGCGGCGGGCATCGGGAACGGATGCGCGGGCAAGATCGGGGCGAAGGTTTGGCGGGTTCTGAGACATGACAGGCGTATACGCGCCTTGATCGCAGGGGGGAAGTGTTTGCCGTCGCAATCCGGTGGTTCACACAACGGTGGCTTTTGCTGCGCGCATCGGGGTGATAACCTGCCTGCAAAACAAGAAAGCAGAGGTGCCCTGATGATCCGCCCATTCCTGATTGCGGCCGCAATGGTCGCCGCTGCCCCGGCGCATGCCTATCTTGCGCAGAACGATCTGCGGGTCGAGGGGCAGGGCGGGGACCGCTTTGAGGTGCTGGCATCGCCCGGCATGGGGCCATCGCGCGCGTGGTGTGCGGCGGGGGATTATGTGGTGGTTATTCTGGGCCTGCCATCGACGACGCCGCTGTGGCGGGTTTCGGAACCGCCGCGCAAACCGGGCGAGGGGATTGTATTCGCCTTGTCAGGCGATGGCGCGGCCAGCACCTCGGGGCTGTTCCAGTTTGGTGACAGTGATGCAAGCCTGACCGCAGGCGCGGCGCAATCCTTGTGCTGGGCCGAGAAAGACTGATCCGGTCGCCGCGCCTTTGCAGCAAAAGCGGGGGGATTGAGTCCGCGCCGCCACACCCTGCGCGCTATATGCAGTAGGCACCGCAAGGCGCTGGCCAAAGCATCGGGGGCAACCCTATACTGTGCTGTGACGGGGGAGCATACCCCCGCACCATGAGGCAGGCATAACCATAACAAGCAAGGAGGGGGCCAATGCGCTGCCCATTCTGCGGGAATATCGATACACAGGTGAAGGATTCACGCCCCGCCGAGGACCATGTCGCCATCCGGCGGCGGCGGTTCTGTCCGGCTTGCGGCGGGCGTTTCACAACCTACGAGCGCGTGCAGTTGCGTGACCTGATTGTCATCAAGTCATCCGGCAAGCGCGAGGATTTTGATCGCACCAAACTTGAACGGTCGATCCGCATCGCAATGCAGAAACGCCCGATCGACCCCGACCGCATCGACCAGATGATCAGTGGCATCGTGCGGCGGCTGGAAAGCCTGGGCGATACGGATATCTCGTCCAAGGTCATCGGCGAAATCGTGATGGAATCCTTGGCCCGGATCGACACGGTGGCCTATGTCCGCTTCGCCAGCGTTTACAAGAACTTCCAGGCCGCGGATGACTTTGACCGTTTTGTCAGCGAATTGCGCCCCGGCGGCACCGCAGAAGAGTGAGTGACAGCGCCCACATGAACCATGCCCTGGGTCTTGCGGCCCGGGGCCTTGGGCGTGTCTGGCCCAACCCGGCGGTGGGCTGTGTGATTGTGCAGGGGGGCCGTGTGGTCGGGCGCGGGGTCACGCAACCCGGTGGCCGACCCCATGCCGAGCGTGTGGCGCTGGCGCAGGCGGGCCCGGCGGCGCGGGGTGCGACGGCCTATGTCACGCTAGAGCCTTGCGCGCACCACGGGCAGACAGGGCCCTGCGCCGAGGCGCTGATTGCCGCAGGTATCGGCCGGGTGGTCACGGCGATGACAGACCCCGATCCGCGCGTGTCGGGGCGGGGGCATGCGCTGCTGCGGGCGGCAGACATTCCGGTGACCGAGGGCATTTGCGGGGCCGAGGCGGCACAGATGAACGCGGGCTTTGTCAAACGCATTGTGCAAGGGCTGCCTTTCGTGACGCTGAAAATGGCAAGCAGCCTTGATGGGCGCACGGCCCTGGCCGACGGGTCTTCACGCTGGATCACCGGGCCTGCGGCGCGGCGCATGGTGCATGCGCTGCGGTTGTCGCACGATGCGGTGATGGTGGGGGTGGGCACCGTCTTGGCCGATGACCCCGATCTGCGGGCGCGCGACATCGGGGCCGGGCATCAGCCGTTGCGCATTGTGCTGGATGCGGGTCTGCGGACACCTTCGGGCAGCAGGCTGGTGCAGACGGCACAGGAAAACCCGGTCTGGATCGTGCATGATGCGGGGGAGGCACCGGCGGCGGCACAGGCATTGACCAAGGCCGGGGTGCTGCTGGTTCCCGTTACCGCAGGTTTGCCGGGGCCGCAGCGGGCCATTGCCGCGCTGCGGGCACTGGCTGACAAAGGGGTCACGCGGATCCTGTCTGAGGGCGGGGCGACGCTGGCGGCCAGCCTGCTGGCGGCCGATCTGGTGGATGCGCTTGCCACCTTTACGGCGGGTCTGGCCATCGGCGCAGAGGGGCACCCGATGCTGGGCAGGTTGCCTGCTGTCCCGCTGGATCAGGTGCGGCGCTATGGTCCGCCGGTGCTGCAGCGGTTCGGGCCGGATACGCTGACCGTCTGGCCGCGATAAGCCGGGCTGCCGCCAAGCGCGAATCAAGGGGGGCGCCGGCCAGTCATTTGGCCCTGACCACCGCGCCCCCACAGTGGCCAAGACAAGGCGAAATCGGCGAAAAACGACCGATTTTCCTGAAACCGACATGGCGCAAGTTTCACTGCAAAAATGCACATAACTGCCGCACCCACAGGTTTCGCCTGCCATTTTCACGTAGATTCACCGTGGCGTGAGATGGCTGTGATCCGCGGTGATCATTGTCCCCCGAAAGGCCCTTGAAACAGGTGCAAATGTTTCAATCCCTGTGACAGGGCATCGTGCAAGAGGCACAGCCCATCACAGCTGCGCGATACTGCGTGAGGGGGCGTGGGCTTTTTCTTTCGTGTTTTCAAATCGATATTGGCTTCACCGAACGGCAGACACGCTGTTCCGCAACCCAGAACCCAAAAGGAGACTACCATGAAAAAGATCATTCTCGCCGCCATCATCGCTGCATCCGCAGGCACCGCCGCCTTTGCAACGGGCACTGTTTCCAGCGCCATCGCTGTCGAAGTGAACCGCCTTGTGCCCGGCGCTGATCTGTCGAACCTGACCGCATCGCAGGCTGGCCGTTTGCACCTGCTGTTCGTGAACCCCGACAACCAAAGCGCGGGCGACAACATCGCCGGCCAGATCAAGGTGATCCTCGGCGCGCAGTAACGGCCCCAGCGACCTCCCTGGCGGAGGGCCGTGAACGGGCGGGTGCAGCAATGCACCCGCCTTCTTCGTTGTTACCAGTGCCCCGTTGACGGCATCGAAACCCAGGGTTCCACCGGTGTCAGCGCATCGCCGATCTGCAAAAGTTCCACGCTGATATTGTCCGGCGATCTGACAAAGGCCATGCGCCCGTCGCGTGGCGGGCGGTTGATGGTCACGCCGTTGGCCGCCAGATGCGCGCAGGTGGCATGGATATCGGCCACCCCATAGGCCAGATGGCCGAAATGGCGGCTGTCGGATGGCAGGCCCGTATCGCCATCCCAGTTATAGGTCAGCTCGACCGGGCATTCCGGCTGATCCGGCGGGGCCATGAAGACCAGTGTAAAGCGCCCACCTTCGTTGTCATAGCGGCGGGTCTCAACCAGCCCCAACAGTTTGTAAAAGGCGATCGACGCGTTGAGGTCTTTGACGCGCACCATGGTGTGCAGATAACGGATCGTGGTCATTTCGGTGGTCCTTGCGCAGCTTTTCCGACACCCTAGGGTGCCCATCCGCAAAGGGAAACCATCTTTCAGAAGGTCGATGCAATTCCAAGGTTGATGCCGATGGTCTGACTGTCATGCAAGGCCGAGTTGGAGCGGTTGCGCGTGGCCTGCACCTCAAGCACCGGGGCAAAGCCAAAATAGTTGATCTCGGTAAAGGTAAGTTCCAGCTTTGCGGTCAGCTTGGTGTCTTCGCGCCCGCCCGCCGCATAGCGCGAATCCGGAAAGATGCGGTCCTCCAGCCCAAGGGCTGCAGCAATCCCGATGCCGGCCACGGGTTCGGCCTTTTCCCAGCTAAGGTTCAGTGCAACCGCATGATTGCGCACTTCGACCGAGCGCGAGGTGACGTCGGTCGCCGACAGCCGGATGGCCAGCCGGTCATTCCCCCCTGCGCCAATGCCAAAGCCAAGGGCGGCGCTCAACTCGACACGGTCAGATGATTGCGCGGGGCGATCGATGCGTGTCACACGGTCAGCGGCAAGGCCCCAGGTCAGCGTGGTGTTGCCGCCCAGACCCTGGGTCAGTTCTGCCCCCAGTTGCAGATAATCAGACAGGTTTTCGCCGGCATACCAGTTGTGCCCAAAAGTGCCCGACAAAGACAGCAACTGGCGCCCGTCGTCACCCAAAGCGCGGCGATGGCGGATGCCGGTTTCAACCGCGACAAGGGTAAAGTCAGCCGCACGCGCATCCGGTGCGGCGGCCTGCGCCCTTGATGACAGGGTCACGGATTGCACGGATGTGCCAAAGGTCAGGGCTGTCTGGCGGTTTGGCCCCGTGGGCGAAAAGCGGTAGGTTGCCTCGACGCCAAAGCCCAGTTTGACGCCCGACAAGGCCTGGCTTTCCGCCGGAATTTCGAAAAAGATCGGCAACCCGGGCAAGGCAAGTTCGCTTTGGCTGCTGCCGTTGTTGACGTTGCTGGACGGCGCGATGGTCAGATCGAACACGAACCGCCACGGGTTGCGTGACTGAACATAGCTGAAATCCCGCCGGGCGATGGCATAGGCGCGGTCATTCGGGGCATTGTTGGCCGCGCGTCGCAGCCATAGTTCCGCCCGCGTGCGGTGCCCGGCACTCGACTGTGCCGCAGCCATGGCCATCGCAGCGCCAAAGCGGGCCGGGTCTGTGTCGGCATGTGACCAGGCGCTTCTGGCGGCGGTGATGGCATCTGCATAACGGCCAAGCGCGCGCAGGGCCTGTGACCGGATGGTCAGGGCCGTGACATCGGTCGCGTCGCGCAGCAATAGCGCATCCGTGATTTCAAGCGCATCGGTGGCAAAACCGGATTCGACCGCCGCATAGGCCAGTTCGCGCATGGCGGGCGGATCGAGCACGGCCGTCTGCGCCGATGCGCCGTGCGGGGCCGCAAGCAAAAGCGCCGCGGCGACCAGCCATCTCGTCGTCGCAGCCCGCGGCATCAGGGGCGGTACAGGATAAAGCCACCGGTTTCACGGAAAGTCGCGCTGCTGTTTGTGCCTGGGACTTCCCCCTCAACCACCAGCACGCCAACAAATTCGCCGGCATTCACCGTCGCCGTATCCGAGATGATGGCATAGTATTTGCCTGTCTCGAGGTTGCGCACCTCATTGCCATCGAAATAGCGGCTGTCGACCTCGCCCGCGACCTCTCCATTCTGGCTGATCAGGCCCGGCCCGACCTTGAAGGTCAAGATTGGCAGGGCTGTCAGGTTGGCCGCAGCGGGGTTGATCTCGGCAATGTCGGCGTTCAGCGCCGTCAGGAAACCGGCCGTGATATCATTGCCGTTCAGGTCGCGGATCACGCGGTTGAAGACCCGCCCGCGGATACCATCGCCGACCAGCCCGTCTGAATCGTTGAAGTCGTCAAAATCGATCGTCGCTTCCATGTCACCTTCGGCATATTCCAGCCCGCTGACACCCGCGAAATCCCGCAGGCCCGCATAACGCCCCGCGTAATACGCATCCCCCGACGATGGCAGCGTTACCGGCCCGCTGCGTTCATAGATGAACCCGCCAAAGCCGTAAGGTGTGTAAGACCCCGTACGCACAATGGCAAAACGCGTTGCCGGTTCGCCGTTCACCAGCGAGGTTGAACGCCCCTGCACCGCACGATAAACGAACTGGTTGATCAGAACCCCCGTCACGCTGTCGGGTGCTGTCGCATCCGCCTCATAAACCTCATAGGGTCCAAGGCTGGCCACCGTATCGTCGCGCGCATAGACGTTGTCGCCGTCAAAGGCCAAACCATCCACTGCAAAGGTATCCGCCGTCGCGTCATAGCTGAACCGCTCGGCATAGCCATTGCCGCTGACGGTATCACGTTCCTCCACGCGGGTGATGTTGCCGCGCGCCGTTGCGTTCGGTGTGCCATCCGTGCCTTCCGGCCCATTGCCGTCTTCATCACGGTCAATGGTGAAGGGGTTGCCGCCACAGCCTGCCAGGCACAGCACTGCAACCAGCGCCAGTTTCATCGGTTTCATGCGCGTCCCACCATCATTCGGCAACCATTGCACTGGTTTTGCCCCGAACCTGCCCCCAAAGTCAAAGCGATTTCATCTGCTTGCAGCCACGGCAACCGGTTGTCACATCGCTGCATCACGCCGTATCCGGTGGTATCGCAGCCCGCTGCCGCAAGATATAGTAGGCCCGAATCCCATGCCGGAGCCTGCCATGCCCCTGACCCCTGATCAGCTTGCCGAAATCGACGCGGCCCGCGCCACGCCACGCCCCACGCTGCGGGCCACCAGCCCCGGCATGGAGGCGCATCTTTACCGCGCCCACCCCGTCCTTGACCACGGTTTCATCCGCGTCATCGACTATATGGGCGATGATTCCGCCATCGTGCAGGCCGCCCGCGTCAGCTATGGCGCCGGCACCAAACACGTGCAGAATGACGAAGGCCTGATCCGCTATCTCATGCGCCACTGGCATTCGACCCCGTTCGAGATGTGCGAGATCAAGCTGCACGTCAAACTGCCGGTCTTCGTCGCCCGCCAGTGGATCCGCCACCGCACCGCCAACGTCAACGAATACTCTGCCCGCTACTCGATTCTGGACCGCGAATTCTACATCCCCGCCCCCGAACACCTTGCCGCCCAAAGCACTGTCAACAATCAGGGCCGGGGTGAGGTGCTGCAGGGCGAGGAGGCCGCCCGCGTGCTGGACATGCTCAAGCGCGACGCCAACACTGCCTATGACCACTATGAGGCCATGCTGTCGCAAGACGGCCAGCAGGGCCTTGCCCGCGAACTGGCCCGCATGAACCTGCCCGCCAACATCTATACCCAATGGTACTGGAAGGTTGACCTGCACAACCTCTTCCACTTCCTGAGGCTCCGCGCCGACCCCCACGCCCAATACGAAATCCGCGTCTACGCCGAGGCCATCGCCGCCTGTGTTCGGGATTGGGTCCCCCTGGCCTATGCCGCCTTCGAGGATTACCGCATGGGCGGCGTCACCCTCTCGTCAAAGGCGATTGACTGCGTGAAACGTATGCTAAAGGGTGAGGTGGTGACGCAGGAAACCTCCGGCATGAGCAAGGGCGAGTGGCGGGAGTTTGAGGGCGCTCTCAAGTAACGCTGATTGAAAACGCGCCCCCTTTCGGCTATCCTGTGCAGATGAACAAACCCGCCCCATCCGCCGACATTGCCCCATGGATCACCCCGCCCACAGCGGACGGCCCTCCCGTGCCCGGCTATGATGCATGGCTCACCGCCGATATCGCCGCTGGTCTGGCCGAGGTTGAGGCGGGCACCGTCACCCCAATCGCCGATGTGCGCAAGGAATTCGGGCTGGAATGACGCAGCCCTTGCCGGTTGTCTTCTCCGCCCGCAGCCGCGCCCGTTTGCATGAAATCCAAGGCTATATCGCCTTTCACAACATCCGCGCTGCCCGGTCCGTGGTCGACCGGATCATCTATGCCGCCGAAATGCTGGGTGACCATCCGCTGCTTGGCACCGTCTGGCAAGGCGGGCCTACCCGCGCGCTGGTCGTGCCGGGCCTGCCCTACCGCATCCACTACCGCGTTGCGGGGGGAAGGGTAGAGGTGCTGACAGTGGCCCACACGCGCCAGTTGCCGCCGGGTGGGGTGGGTTGACGAAGGCGATTGACTGCGTGAAACGTATGCTTAAGGGTGAGGTCGTGACGCAGGAAACCTCGGGCATGAGCAAAGGCGAGTGGCGGGAGTTTGAGGGGGTTTTGGGGTGAGCGGTAAACGCGCCAAAGCGCACCATTACATTCCAAAGGCCATTCTCCGACATTTTCTTATAAATGATCAGCAGGTCTGGCTTTCTGAGCGAGTGGCAAACGGTGGTTTTTGCGAACCAACAGAAAGAAACATCGATACTGTATTTGTTAAGAAGGACTACTACACTGTTTTGGATAATGGGTCTTTATCAGATAAGGTCGAAAAGGACTTCTATGGTAAAATTGATAACTTCTTGGC
>JALOSO010000096.1 GCA_025458385.1 Paracoccaceae bacterium
AGTTCCGCGATATCGGCCGCTGGATCACCGAAGTGGTCGATGGCCTTGCCGCCAATGGCGAAGATGGGAACGGGGCCGTCGAGGCCGCCGTGCGCGCCAAGGTGCAGGCACTGTGTGACCGCTTCCCGATTTATCCGGGCCTCTGATCCGCTCCAACGGCTGGCGCGCCCTACCCGGCGCGCCGCCCCTTTTCGCCTTTCACCTAGCCCCAAACATCCCCGCCAAAGGCCCCTGAGCCGGTTGGCCGCAGGCCAGAGGCGAGGCAAGGAAACCTTCGCGCCGCAAGGCGCTCAATCTGCTTGCAGCGGCCTGCCACGCAATGGCGCTTTTGCTGCGGCGACCTGCGCCCGCGTACAAGCGGCGATCCGGCGCAGGACATCGGGCAGCAAGCCAAAATCCCACGGCGTGCCGGACCGGTAGTCAACGGCGTCAAGATCATCAGCAGGTACTGGCATCGCTTGCGTCCGCATCATGCCACCCGCTGCAGAAACACCGGCATCCCGGCACTTTCGCAAAGCGCTTTCATGGCCTGGCAATGGCACAGATGTTCCGGCCGCAATGCCCGGGCAGCAATTGCGGCTTCCTTGAGCATGTTCAGCCGCGCGCGGGCCATGGTCATCCAGCCGGCCCCCACCGCAGCGTCTGCCCGCTGCAAGACCTCGCGCAGCGTTGCGATTTCGCCATCCAGACGGGCCAGCAGGGCCTGCCCTTCAATTTCGGCCGCCGAAGGGGCCGTGATCCGTTTCATCATCTTGCGCAGGCGGGTCAACATGAGGGTCTCCATCCCTTGAACATCGTTCATGAGACTCACGTTACCACAGTTTGAACGCCGTTCAAGAATTATTTTGAACGCCGTTCACGAATTCTGTTGCTGTCCGACCTCACGCAGGGTCATTGCGATCATCGCGGCAATTTCGGGCAAGGGCGCGCGGTTGTTCAGGCCCAGCAGCACGATCCCATGCACCGCCGAGAACAGCGCCCGCACCATCAGGTCAAGCTGCGGCTTTGGCAATTGCGGGAACAACGTGGCAATTGGCGGCGCGATCCGGGCGAAAAGATCAGCCAGCGCCGCGCGATACCAGTCGGGTATCGGCATGCCGGCCGTCACGTCGAACAAGGCCCGCCACAAGTGCAGGTTATCATGCGCAAACTGCAGATAGGCCTGTCCCAGCGTGATCATCTGGTCATGCGGGGCCGCTGCGGAAACCTGTGCAAGGGCGGCACCCGCCGTCTCACCCAGCCGGGCAAAGGTACGCACGTTCACCAGCATCACCAGCGCCGTCATGTCATCGACGACATTGTAGATCGCCCCGACGGCACAGCCCGCCCGCGCCGCAAGATCACGCGCCTTGAGCGAGGACGCCCCGGCGCTGGCAATCTGCGCCTCGGCCAGGTCGGTCAGACGGCTGCGTAGATCGTCACGGCGCAGGGCGGCCTTGGTGGGTTCGGCATCAGACATTTCAGGCCCATGAACAGCGTTCAGAACGGCATAGCAGTTTCGCTGAAGCTTGAAAAGTCAGGGTTGCGGGCGCAACAGCAGGATCACGCCGATCACCAGCGCCAGCACCAGCAGGCCGACAGCCACCGTCGCCCCGATCCGCACGATGGCGGCCAAGGGCCCGTGCAAAGGGTTGATCCGCGTCAGATAGCGCACGCAGATATCGTAATCGCGGGCGACAGCGCCTTCATCGACCTGCAACAGCAGCTTGGGCACAGCAGATTTCGCTTCGGCCACCACAAGGCGCTGTGCCGCAAGGCGCACCCGGCGCGGCAGGCGCCGCCTGGCATGCTTCAGGCGCTGGTCAAGACCATCACCCCGCGCCTGAAGCCGGTCGGCCAACAGGTCTGCCACCCGTTGGGCCATTTGCTGCACCGTGACCGCGCCCATGTCTTCACCCTTGACGTTCGGGATAGGCATACAGGCTTGAAGGCGCAATTCAACACCTCTGGCGCGCAATTTCCCAAGGGATTACAAGGAAATCATGCTTGCCCAGACCCGTTATCCCGCAGACGCTGCCAATCACCAGCCACCGCTGCTGATTGTCCACGGCCTGTTCGGGTCGGCGCGCAACTGGGGTGTGATTGCCCGGCATCTGGCCACCACGCGCGACGTGATCACGGTAGACCTGCGCAACCACGGGCATTCACCCCGCGCCACGACACAAAGCTATGCCGACATGGCCGGTGATCTGGCCGCGGTCATTGCCGCCGAAGGCGGCCCGATTGATGTTCTGGGCCATTCGATGGGGGGCAAGGCCGCGATGCTGCTGGCGCTGACCCGGTCAGATCTGGTGCGGCGGCTGGTCGTGGCCGATATCGCGCCTGTTGCCTACGCGCATGACAACACCCGGCACATCGATGCGATGCAGGCCCTTGTGCTTGACGGGCTGACAACCCGGTCCGAGGCCGACCGCAGGCTTGCGCAACATGTCGAAGACCCGGCGCTGCGGGCGTTCTTTCTGCAATCGCTGGACCTGAAGGCCACCCCGCCGGTCTGGCGGCTGAACCTGCCTGTACTGGCGGACCAGATGCCCTTGATCGTGGGTTGGCCCGAAGTCTCAGGCGTGTTTTCCGGGCCGGCGCTGTTCCTGTCGGGGGGGCGGTCGCAGTATGTGTTGCCGGAACACCGCGCGCCGATTCGCGGGCTGTTCCCAAAGGCGCGTTTTGCCAGATTGCCCGAGGCAGGCCACTGGCTGCACGCCGATGCCCCGCGCGCCTTTGAAGAAACGGTTGCGGTTTTCCTGACAGCGCAGGGTTGACCGCCCATCCTGCCTGATCCCGCGTTCAAGGGCGATGATCATGGCGCAAGGGGGCACTGCTGCAACGCCTTGCAAAATGGACCGGGGCCCGGGCATGATCCGGCGGCAACAAAAGGGACAAACCGATGCGCAACGTCACAGTCGCGGCAACGCAGATGGCCTGCACCTGGGATCGCGATGCCAACATCGCGCGGGCCGAGGCCCTTGTGCGGCAGGCGGCGGACCAGGGCGCAACGGTGATCCTGCTGCAAGAGCTGTTCCAGACGCCCTATTTCTGTCAGGAACAACGCGCTGCTTACCTGACCCTGGCGCAGCCGTTGGCGGATGATCAGGGGGTGCAGCATTTTGCAGCCCTGGCGCGGCAGTTGGGCGTCGTGCTGCCAGTGTCGTATTACGAGGCGGCGGGCGAGGCTGCGTATAATGCCCTGGCAATCATCGACGCAGATGGCGCGATCCTGTGGAATTATCGCAAAAGCCATATTCCGCAGAACCCGGGCTATGAGGAAAAGTTCTACTTCAGTCCCGGTGACACGGGTTTCAAGGTGATCAACACACGGTTTGGCCGCATCGGATGTGGCATCTGCTGGGATCAGTGGTTCCCCGAAACCGCGCGCAGCCTTGCCTTGCAAGGGGCGGAGCTGCTGCTGTTTCCAACGGCAATCGGGTCAGAACCGCTGGATGCAACCGTCGACAGCCTGGGCCATTGGCAACGCACCATGCAGGGGCATGCGGCGGCAAACATGGTGCCGCTGATCGCATCAAACCGCATCGGGCATGAGGTGATCGGCGCATCCGGGATCACGTTCTATGGCGGCTCGTTCATCGCGGATGCAACAGGGGCCAAGGTCGCCGAGGCCGGGCGGACCGAGGAATGCGTGCTGACCGCCAGCTTTGATCTGGATGCAATTCAGGCCTTCCGCCGGTCATGGGGCACGTTCCGCGACCGGCGCCCTGCGCTTTATGCGGCGTTGCAAACGCTGGACGGGGTGCATCGCGCGGTTGGCTGACCTCGGCGGTTGGCCAAAAAACCACGCGCGGCCGGTCACCCCCCCCCGCGTGAGGGGCGTGGGGCACCCAATCGCGGATGCAGCCGCCCCGCAATGCCCCAGGCAAGCGCCATGCCCGCAGCACAGGCGGCAAAGATTCCGGGCAAAGGTGCGACCAGCAGCACCAGAAAGGCCACGCCGGGCGTGACGATGCCCGAAACATCGCGAAAGCTGGAATAGACGGCCGACATCTCGGTCCGCTGGCTGGGCTTGACGGCCATCAGAAACGGCAAGCCGCCCACAACATCCAGCGTGACCAGAAACCCCGATGACAGCATCAGGATCACGACGGTTGCCCATGGCAGGGGGGCGAAAAGGGCGGCCGCCAGCATGGCAACGGCGCAGCCCGCAAAGGCCCTGCGCACAGACCGGCGCACCCCCACCTTGCGCGCGTGGCGGGCAATGGCCGGGGCCACGAACAGCAGGCCATTCGACACGGACAGGGCAACACCGCCAACCTTGTCACCCAGACCGGCCTCGATACAGAAGATCGGCAGGTAGACCACATAGACCCACCAGCCGCAGGACCGGATCACGGCAAAGGACCAGCCCGCAATCAGCCGCCATTGGCCAAAGAACTTGCCCAGATAGGCAAAGGGATTCGGCGCCGGGCCCCTGGCGCGGGTGATCTGCTTGCCATTGCCCAGCCGCAGCCACCAGAAGATGGCAAGCAGGCAAAGGGCGAAAAAGCCGGCCAGCAAAAAGGGGGCCGGGGGCCAATGGCTGCGCAGCCAGACGCCCAGCATCGGCCCTACGGCCCAGGGCGTTGCAGCGTACAGCATCTGCACCGACTGGTTGCGTGCAAGGTCGGCCCTTTCAATGTAATCAAGTACATAGGCGTTCAGGCAGACAAAGATCGTGACGGTCGCCATCGCGTTCAGCATCAGCGCAAAGATGACGGCGGCGGGCGACCCGGTGATCGCAAGGGCCATGCCGCCCAGATACATCACGCAGCCCAGCGTATAGACCCATCGACGCGGCAAATGTCCGGTGATCCAGGGCACGGTCAGGCCCCACAGCAGCGACACGATTCCGGCAACGAAATAGGCAAGGCTGGTGGTGGCGGCAGACCCGAGGCTGGCATAAACGGCCAGCGGCATCGCCGAGATCAGCACCCCGCGCACGGCGGCCTCAAACCCGGTCAGCAAGGCAAAGTCGCGCACGCGCGTGGTCGGACTATGCCGCAGGTGAAGGGGAAGGTAACGGAACGCCATGATTGTGCGGTCGATCTTGGCGGGCACACAGCGCGTCGTCCACGCCGCAGGCGACATTGCCAGGGCCGTTTTCGCCCTGTTACCAGATAACTGGACTAACCTGTTGGGGCGATCAGCAGATCAACCAACCGTGCGCGACTATCGGGCAGCAGGCGCCCCGCCAGCACCGGGGCCAGACCTCGCTGCAGGAAATGCCCGGTGATCGCCAGCCCAGCGGCCAGATCGCCGACCGGGGCACCGGCCTCGGCCATGCCGGGCGGCAGGATCAGCAGCCGGTCGGCCCAGGGGCCCGCCGCCGCACGGCTGACGGCGCGGCCGGTCTTTGGGCTGACAAAGGCAAGATCGCTGGTTTGCCCGGTCACAGCGCAACACGACAGGTCAAGCGCGAAACCCAGCGCTTCGAGCAGGCCGATTTCCCACCGCAGGTACAGTTGCGGCCAATCCGGCAGCGCCAGCATCGCATCCAGCAGCAGGTTGGTTGCCGCATGAAGGCCGGGGTGCGGCGCACGTTCCGGCAGGGCCAGCAGCAGCAGTCCGCAAACCGCATTCAACCCGGCAAGGGCCCGCCTGTCCGCCAGCAGGCCTGCGCGCGATTGCAGGGGTTCCAGGGTCAGTGCACCCAGATGTTCGCCCAGACGCGCACGCCAGACAGCATCCACCCGCGTGCCCGGCTGCAAGACGGCTGTCATGCGGCGTGACTGGCCGCCGCGCACAACGCCCGCATGTCGCCCATGTGCGGCCGTCAGCAATTCAACGATTGCCGCATGTTCGCCATGCGGCCGGACCGCCAGCACCAGACCTTCCGCGCGCCATTCCATGCCATACCATCGCAACTGCCCGGCGCAACTGCAAGCGTATCGCCACCCTTCCCCGCAGGGCTGGTGGCCTAGCCGCCCTGCCCGGCGGCCATCGCCATCGCCTGTTTCAACGGGATCGCCGGGGCAAAATGCCCGCTGTCCAGAAATGTCAGCACCTGTGCGATAACGACCGGGTTGATCATCATGTAGGTATGGGTCACCGGCATCGTCAGATGCGCGGCCATCCCCGCGACCCTTGTGCTTTCAACCGATACCTTGCCATCGTTCGGCCCCGGTATTGTCGCCGACATCAGCGGGTTCAGGCTGCGGGTCCCGGCAATCACCCCCAATTCGAAATCCACAGGCGGCAGTGTGCGTGGCACCGATCCGTCGCCTGTGCCCAATTCCAGGCCCGCAGGCCCGTTGACCCAGGCAAAGACCTTGATGCCGCCCAGGGCGTCAACCACCTCGGAACCGCCATTGGGCGGGGCCAGCATGACCGACCGCCCCAGATTGGCCGGGCGGTGATGCATCAGCCATTGCCGCAGCAGGATGCCGCCCATCGAATGTGTCACGAAATGCAGCCGCGCCGCATCGGCGCAGGCGGCAACGGCCGGGCCGACATGCGCTTCCGCCAGTTCGCTGATCGGCGCACTGGTTGACGGGTAGGTATTGTTGACGGTGCGATAGCCATTGGCCCGCAGCGCCGCCTCAAGCGGCATCAGCGAGGCCCCGCTGCGCGCCAGCCCATGCAACAGCACGACCGCCTCATCACGGTGCGCAGGCGGCAAAAGGCGGTCAAGGACGGGTATCGGCGGGCGCATGCTGCCACAGATAGCGATGGTTGCGGCCAATTGCACCCCTGCCATGGACAAATCACGTTTTTGTCGCCAGCCTGCCTGCATGACGTCGCCCCGCCTTGCTGTCCGTGCCTTGATCCTGCATGAGGATGCCCTTCTGCTGGTCAATGCCTATCCCGGCGGGAAATCTGACCTGTGGTGCGCGCCGGGCGGCGGTGTGAACCGCGGCACGTCACTGCCTGAGAACCTGCAGCGCGAAGTGCATGAGGAAACCGGTCTGACCATTGCTGTCGGGGCACCGGCGCTGATCAACGAATTCCATGATCCGTTGCGCGGCTTTCATCAGGTTGAGGTCTTCTTTCACGCAACCATCTGCGCAGGGGTCATCGATCCGGCCTGGAAAGACCCCGCTGGCGTGGTGACAGACCGGCGCTTTTTCACACAGGCCGCGCTGCAGGGCATCCGGTTCAAGCCCGACAGCCTGCCGCACCTTGTCTGGCCCGGCACCTGTCGCGCAGGCCTGCACTATGACCCGTTGGAGCGGATCGTGCCATGAGCCGGGCCTTCGTCAAGGAAGATGGCAATGATCTGGCCCCCCTGCCTGACCTGCCGGTGTCGCCCCACCCCAATTACGTCACCCCGCGGGGGCTGGCGGCGCTGACGGCGCGGCTGCAGGCGACGCAGGCCCGGCTTGCAGCGTTGCGGGCGCGCAAAGACCGGCTTGACCGGTTGCCCGAGGCAGCGGCAGAACGCGATATCCGCTATCTGGAGACCCGGCTGCGCAGCGCGATCCTGATCGATCCGGCAAGCCTGCCCCTAACGGAAATGGCCTTTGGGTTGCGTGTTGTGGTCCGCGATGACCTGGGGCGACAGGTGACCTATGAAATCACCGGCGCGGATGAGGCGGATGCACGACACGGGCGGATTGCGCCACATGCCCCGCTGGCGCGCGCATTGATCGGGGCGCACCGGGGCGATAAGGTCATCTGGCAACGCCCGGCGGGCGAAGTGTCTCTGACCATTCTGGATATCCTTCATGCTGATCCGCAGCCTGACCCCCCAACTTGACCGCCCGGCCGTGGCCGCCCTTTACGGCGAGGCGGCAGATTACTGGCTGCTGGCGGATCGCCGTCCGCCCGATGCAGCCAAGGCGGCCGCCTTCTTTACCGATGCCCCGCCAGGGGTGGACCCGGCCACGTCGCAGCATCTGGGTCTGTATCCGATGGGGGGCGGGCGTCTGGGCGGGGTGGCTGTGCTGTCATTCGGGTTTCCGGCAGCGGGCGATGCCTATTTCGATCTTTTGCTGCTGGCCCCGGCCTTTCGCGGGCAGGGGCATGGAGCTGCGGCACGGCAGGCGGTGGAAGACCGCGCGCGGCAGGGCGGTGCGCGCAGTCTGTATCTGGCCGTGCTGGCGGCCAACCCGCGCGGGCGCAGCTTTTGGGAACGCGAAGGGTTTCGGGCAACGGGGGCCTCTGGCATCGACCGTGACACCGGCCATCTGCTTTACCGTTTGGGCAAGGCGTTGTGACGGCGGCTGGCCAGTGCCACACCCCCCAGCACCAGCCCGCCTGCCAGCACCTGTTGCAGGCTGATCGTTTCCTGCAGCCAGACCAGCCCGCCGACAGCGGCAATGACGGGCACGGTCAGTTGCGCGACAGCGGCCCGGCTGGCACCCAGCTGCGGCAGTACGGCATACCACAGCACATAGCCCAGCCCAGAGGTCACGGCGCCGGACAAAAGCGCCAGTGCCACGCCCTGCCCGCTGACCTGATCGCCGGCAAACAGCCACCAGGCCAGCGCCATGCCCGGAACGGCCAGCAAAAACTGCACAGCCGTCGCCCCCAAGGGGTCACCCGTGCCTGACCCGACCAGCGAATAAATGCCCCAGCCGATGCCCGCCGCGGCCATGGCGACAACCGGCCAAAGACCCGTGCCAGGCGCCTGCGGCCCCGACAGCGGCCCCGCCAGTGGCCCCGACAGCGGCAGCAAAAGCACCATCAGGCCGGCAAAGGCAACCGCAGCGCCAACCCAGCGTTGGGGTGGCACGGTCTCGGCCTTTGCAAGGGCCCCGGCAAACATCGTGATCTGCACCATACCGAACAGGATCAACGCACCGGGCCCCGCCGCAAGCCCGCCATAAGCCCATGAAAACCCGATCAGATACACCAGCAGGCCACAGACCGCCGCCTTGCGCCGCCGCAGGCTGGGCCATCCACCGTCTTGCCGCCGGGCCAGCAGCAGGCCCAGGACCCCGGCCCCGGCGATGACACGCAGCAGCGCAAAGGTGAACGGATCAATCAGCCCCGGTCCGACGGCCATCCGCGTCAGAACCGAGTTGCCGGCAAAGGCGATCATGGCAAGGGTCGTCAGCAGCAGCAAACGCATCCCCGCAGGTTGCCCTGCAGGAATGCTGATCACAAGGCCGCGCCGTTATCCGACCGGGTTGATGTCACCGACAAAGCGCAGCATGTCGGCCATGGTAAAATGGCCCGGTGTCGCCGACGGCAGGTCTGGTTGCCAGTTTTCCCGCAGCCACAGGAAGGATTTCGGGTCACCATGCACCAGCCCCAGAAAGGTTTCCGCGATGATGGTTGATCCGACCGGGCCCAGACGCAGCCCGCCATGCCTGACCTCGGCCTCTTTCAGCACATAGTACCAAAGCGGCGTGGCCTTGTGCAGGTCATGCCCCCGCAGCGCCGTCTTTTCTGCTGCCGTCAGGCCCGACAGCACCTCATCCGGTGTCAGCTTTGCCACCCCCATCAGGCCTGCCACATCCTGCCCCGATGGCAGCCCCAGCAGCACCCCCCGGCGCAGGTTGCGGAAGGCAAGCGAGGCTTCGCGCCCCGCAAGGCCGGGCAGACTGTGCAGGGCGGGCACGATGCGCGTGTCCAGCCGCCGCGCCGGATTGAGCAGGAAATCAGGGGTGGCAAGCGGTGTATCCAGATCAAAGAACCGCCGCCAGTCGATCACCCAGTTTGACGGCAGGTCCCGCAACGGGCCGGGGCCGCTGCGGGTGTTCGCAGCACCCTGATCAACCAGTTCCCCGACGATCTGGCCCGATTTGGCGGTAAAGTTGAACAGCAGCCCCAAGGTTCCGGGTGCCACGCCACCGTCGCGGAACACGCGGTTGTGGCTATAGCGTTCGCGAACCATCGAATGCCCCAGACGATAGGCCGCCGCCGCAAATTCCACCGGCATGTAGGGTTTGCTCCGGAACCGGTAGAACCGCCGGCCTTGCTGCTTGATCTGGCGCACAAGGCCGGGTTCTGTCAGCCGTTCGACAAAGTCGAACAGCACGATCCACTGGTAATGCCAGGTCACGATGCGCCGCGCCTCTTCGAAAAGGGCAGACCCCGTCAGGGACGGGCGCGTGGCCTGCAACAGGTCAACCACCTTGTTGTGGAACTTCAGGAACAGAAGGTGCGTTTGTGCGACCAGCAGGTTTTCATCATTCCGCTCATCGCCGATCAGGGCGCGGCCCACCTGATTGCGCGGCAGGTCATTGGGCAGTGTCGGCACATTACCCCCGGCCGGATCAAAAGATTCGCCCGCGCGGCCGATCAGCAGTTTGGCGGTTGTGCGATGGGTGGCCGGATCGCGCTGATAAAGATGCGGATGCACCACCGGCCCCTGCCCGTAGACCGAATCAAGATCAACCGAGGGCGAGCGGAAATTGGTCGTCGACAGCGGGTCGGCCGCCTGTACCTCTAGCGGGGTAGTGTCGAGCGTGATGTCATGGTCAACGAACTGGCCCAGATAGGTGTAACCGGCCGGAACCTCGGGGTTGTCGCCCGCTGGTGCCGTATCGCCTTGCGGGGTCAGACGGTCTTTCATCGTGTTGGCCAGCACCTCAAGCGCATCATCGCTGACAAACAGCGGGTCCAGCATCGGGAACATGCGGCCGAATTTGCCAGGATCGCCCGTGGCAGACAGGGCGTTCAGGGAGGCGCGGGTCATCTCGCGGGTGGTATGCCCGTGGGCAGAAACAATTTTCATGGGGT
>JALOSO010000328.1 GCA_025458385.1 Paracoccaceae bacterium
CGGTCATAGGCGATGACCTTGATCCCCTGTGCGGCCGCGTTGTCCAGCGCGTTCGACAGCGTGGTGCCGTCGATGGCTGCGATGACCAGCGCCTTGACGCCCGACGTGATCATGTTTTCGATCTGGGCAAGCTGGGTGGGAATATCGTCTTCGGCATACTGCAGATCGGCGACATAGCCGGCCTCGGTAAAGGCCTTTACCATGGAGTCGCCATCCGAAATCCAGCGCGACGACGATTTCGTCGGCATTGCAATACCGACAGCGCCCTTGTCTTGGGCAAACACCGGCATTGCTGACAAGGCAGCCGTCGAACCGGCAAGGGCCATAAGGCCACGGCGGGTCAAGATCATCTGTTTCCTCCCGATGATATCTTTTTGCATCCGTTCAAGGCAGCAACCAGCATCAATGCCCGCGGATGGCCTAAAGATTGACCGCAGGTTACATATCTGTCAAATATCAATAATTGCCCCAAACATATCTGTTTTGCTATGATATCAACCACACCGACAATTGCCAGTCTGCTGCGCCAGCTGAAACCATCGCAACTGCGATTGATCGCCGCCCTGAACGAAACAAGCGGGCTTGGGCAATCGGCAGACCGCATCGGCATTTCGCAACCTGCCGCGTCGCGCTTGCTGGCCGAAATGGAGGGGCTGCTTGGTTTGCAACTGCACGAACGTCAGGGCCGCGGCCTGCGACTGACCCCGGCAGGCGCAGCGCTGGCGCGGCGCGCCGCGCGGATCCAGATCGAACTTGCCGATGCGGCGCGCGAGGTTGCCGAGGCCGCCTCCGGGAATGCCGGCACGGTCAGGGTAGGCGCGGTCACGGGGCCTGCGCTAAGCCTGGTGATGCCGGCAATCCTGACCTTGCAGGAGAAACACCCGGCGATTCAGATCGAGGTGACAGTGGCAACATCGGTCGTGTTGTGCGACCAGTTGCGCGAAGGCAGTCTTGATTTCGCGCTGGCCCGCCCCGGTGCGACCGATGCGCTGCTTGAAGCGCGGCTGATCGGGGATGAGCCGCTGTCAGTGGCGGTGCGCCGGGGCCACCCGCTGTTGCAACGCCCCGGCGTGGGCATGGCAGACCTGTTGGATTATGACTGGATTCTGGGCCCGGACGATACGCTGCTGACCCAGACAGTGATGGCGCGGCTGGCCGAATTGCGCCTGCCGGTGCCACGCCGGCCAATCTCGACCTCGTCATTCCTGTTTACGCTGGCGGTGCTGAACCAGTCAGACGCGATTGCACCGCTTGCCCTGCCTGTCGTGCAAAGCTTTTCGGGAAACCCGTCGATGCCTTTTGTGGCCTTGCCGGTCAATCTGGGGGTCAGCGTGACGCCATTCAGCATGGTCACGCGGATCGGGTCACGGCTGACCCCGGCCGCACAGCGCCTGGCCGATGCGATCACCGCGCTGGCCGAAAACCCGCCGTCAGCGGTGGTCAGCTGACCGCGCCAAGCCCCCAGTCCACGGCCTGCATCTCGCGCAAGCGGCTTGCCGTGCGTTCGAATTCGAACGCCCCCGCCCCTTCCAGATACAGCCGTTCGGGCACATCTGCCGCTGACGCAATCAGCCGCACGCGCGCTTCGTAAAGGGCATCCACCAAGGTCACGAATCGCTTCGCCTCGTTGTAATTGCTTGCTGAAAGCTGCGGGATATCTTCAAGGATCAGCACCCGCACGGCCCCTGCAATCGCCAGATAATCCGCAGGCCCAAGCGCCTTTGCACACAGATCCCAAAAGGTTGCCCGCCCCACCCCATTGGCAAAACGCGGCACGTCCACCCGCCGCCCGTTCACGATCAGCGGCAAAACCTCGCCCGTGGCACCCCCTGTCAGATCCCGCCAGATCGTATCAATCTGTGCCCGCGCCGTGCCAGCCGGATGAAAATACACCTGCGCACCCATCAACCGATGCTGGCGGTAATCCGTGGGGCTTTCCAGCTCCATCACCTCCATCCGGTCGCGCAAAAGATCGATGAACGGCAGGAACAAGGCCCGGTTCAACCCGTCTTTATACAAATCCTCGGGCGGGCGGTTGGATGTGGTGACAATCACCACACCTGCATCCATCAGCAAGGTGAACAGGCGGCCGACGAGCATGGCATCGGTGATGTCGGTGATCTGCATTTCGTCAAAACACAGGCAGGCGAGATCGGCGATCAGGGCCTGTGCCACGGGCAGGACGGGGTCATCGACGCCCTTCTTGCGTTGGGCAAAGATGGCGGCATGCACCTCTTGCATGAAAGCGTGGAAATGCACGCGGCGTTTGCGGGGGATGTCGGTTGCGGCAAAGAACAGGTCCATGACCATGGATTTGCCGCGCCCGACGCCGCCCCAAAGGTAGACGCCCTTGGGGGCATGCGGTGTTTTGCGGAAGCGCGACAGGAAGCTGCGTTTGCGGCCAGCCTGATCTTCCAGCCATTGGCGGATTTCATCAAGGGCGGGCAGCACGTCAAGCTGGGCAGGGTCGGCGCGCAGGGTGCCTGCCGTCACGCGGGCCTCGTAGATATCAGTCAGGGCTTCGGTGAAATTCTCACGCATGATGGGGCAAACCGGCGGCAAGCTGTGCGGCGTGGCGGCCTGCCCAAAGGCCGGTGGCAAGGCAGGCGGTCAGCAGATAGCCGCCGGTGGGGGCGTCCCAATCCAGCATCTCGCCACAGGCAAAGGTGCCGGGCATGGCGCGGAGTTCGAGGGCATCGGTCAGGGCGGCGCGGGTGATGCCGCCTGCGGTGGAGATGGCTTCATCCATGGGGCGCAGGCCGGTGTGGCGGATGGGCAGGGCCTTGATCAGGGGGGCAAGGGGGGCAGGCAGGG
>JALOSO010000097.1 GCA_025458385.1 Paracoccaceae bacterium
TGGAAAAACGCGCGCCGGTGGGGAGATAGCCATGGACAAGGTCAAGTTCACCGCGATGAAGGATGGCGATGCCGCCGATTATGCGCTGCTGGATGGGCAGGAGCGCGCCTATGCAGCCGGCACGGCGGACCGGCTGCTGGAGGCGATGGTGCAACTGGATGAAGGCTTGTCGGGCTATCAGGTGACGCGATTGGGCCATTCGCTCAGCGCGGCGACGCGCGCATGGCGCGCAGGGGCGGATGATGATTGGGTGGTGGCCGCACTGCTGCATGACATCGGCGATATCTATGCCCCCTACAACCATGATGAATATGCCGCAGCAATCCTGAAACCCTTCGTGCGCGAACAGGTGACATGGGTGGTGGAAAAGCACGGCGACTTTCAACGCCTGTATTATGCGCACCACACAGGCGGCAACCGCCATGCGCGCGACCGCTACAAGGGCCATGCCTATTACGACGATTGCGCGCAGTTCTGCGAGGAATGGGATCAGTCGAGCTTTGATCCAGACTATAATGCGCTGCCGCTGGATTTCTTCCGCGACATGGTGCGCGGGGTTTTCGCGCGCAAGGCCTATGATCCGGCCGTGATCCGGGCCGGTGAACGCGTGGCGCTGACGGATGCAGCATTGGCAGGGGCGCGGGCATGACACGCAAGGCGGCAATCATTGGCGGCGGGGTCATCGGCGGGGGCTGGGCCGCACGGTTTTTGCTCAATGGCTGGGATGTGGGTGTGTTCGACCCCGATCCGCAGGCAGAACGCAAGATCGCTGCGGTGATGGCCAATGCGCGGCTGGCTTTGCCTGCGCTGTCGGATGTGCCGATGCCGCCCGAAGGCAAGCTCACCTTTCACGACACGATCGGCGAGGCGGTCGAGGGCGCGGAATACGTGCAGGAATCGGTCAGCGAACGGATTGAGTTGAAGCATCAGGTCTATGCGCAACTGCAGCAGGCCAATCCGGGTGTGCTGATCGGGTCATCCACCAGCGGCTTCAAGGCGACAGACCTGCAAAAAGGCTCACCCGCGCCCGAAAACATCATCGTCGCGCACCCGTTCAACCCGGTCTACCTGCTGCCCCTGTCCGAGATTTCAGGCTCACCCGCAAACCCCGCGGATGTGGTCGAACGCACCGTGCAGATCATGCATGACATCGGGATGTTCCCGCTGGTGGTGCGCAACGAGATCGACGCCTTCATCGGCAATCGGTTCTTGGAGGCGGTCTGGCGCGAGGCCTTGTGGATGCTGAAGGACGGCATCGCCACGACAACGGAAATCGACGACGCAATCCGCATGGGCTTTGGTCTGCGGTGGGGGCAGATGGGGCTGTTCGAGACATACCGGATTGCAGGGGGTGAGGCGGGCATGCGGCATTTCATGGCGCAGTTCGGCCCGGCGCTGAAATGGCCATGGACGAAACTGATGGACGTGCCAGAGTTCAATGAGGAACTGGTGGATCTTGTGGCAAGCCAGTCGGACGCGCAATCGGGGATGCACTCGATCCGCGAACTGGAACGCATCCGCGATCAGAACCTTGTGGGCTTTCTGCGCGTGCTGAAGGACCGCAACTGGGGCGCGGGCAAGGTGCTGCTGGCGCATGACGCGCGGATGCGCGCGCGCGGGGCCGATCTGACCGGGCCGGTGGAATTTGCGCGCATGCAGGTGCTGCCGGGCTGGATCGATTACAACGGGCACATGACGGAAAGCCGGTATCTGTTCGCGGCGTCCGAGACCTGCGATGCCTTCCTGCGCTGGATCGGCGCGGATATGGATTATGTGAAATCAGGCTTCAGCTACTATTCGGCGGAAAACCACGTGCGCCATCTGGGTGAGGCCAAGCTGGGGGACCATCTGACCGGGACGCTGCAGGTGATCTCATACGATGCCAAACGCATCCGTCTGTTCATACGCATTTTGAAAGGTGGGGCCGAGGTGGCAACGGTAGAGCAGATGCTGCTGCACGTGGACATGGCGCGCGGCAAGGCCTGCGCTGCGCCGGAAGGGATTCTTGCGCGTGTCGCAGCGCTTGCACAGGCACATTCCGGGTTGCCGATGCCCGAAGGGGCCGGGCGCGGCATCGGGATGAAGCCATGAACTTTGGCCTGACCGAAGAACAACAGATGATCGTCGATGCCACGCGGGCATTTGTGGAAAACGAACTTTACCCGCATGAGGCCGAGGTTGAGCGCACAGGCCATGTGCGCCCGGAACTGCGGGCCGAAATCGGGGAAAAGGCAAGGGCTGCGGGCCTTTATGCGGCGAACATGCCGGAAGAAGTGGGTGGCGCGGGGCTGGATACGCTGTCATGGCTGCTTTACGAAAAGGAACTTGGCCGCGCAAACTATGCGCTGCACTGGACCTGCGTGTCGCGCCCTTCGAACATCCTTCTGGCCTGCACACCGGAACAGCGCGAACGCTATCTGTTCCCTTGCATCCGGGGCGAAAAGCATGATTGCCAGGCGATGACAGAGCCGGGCGCGGGATCTGACCTGCGCGGCATGAAGGCCTTTGCGCGGGCGGACGGGGATGACTTTGTGCTGAACGGCACGAAGCATTTCATCAGCCATGCGGATGTTGCGGATTTCGCGATTGTCTGGGTGGCGACAGGTGAAGAAGAAACCAAGCGCGGCAAGAAAAAGCTGATCACGGCGTTTCTGGTGGACAAGGGGACGAAGGGCTTCACGGTGCGCGATGGGTATCGCAACGTCAGCCACCGGGGCTACAACAACTGTGTGCTGGAGTTTGATGATTGCCGTCTGTCGAAAGATCAGGTGCTGGGCGAGGTGCACAAGGGCTTTGAGGTTGCGGGCAAATGGCTGGGGGCGACGCGGCTGCAAGTGGCGTCCACTTGTCTGGGCCGGGCAGAACGGGCGCTGCAGCATGCAGTGGAATATGCGGCGCAACGCAAGCAGTTCGGGCAAGAGATTGGCAAGTTTCAGGGTGTGAGCTTCAAGCTGGCGGATATGGCGATGGAACTGAAAGCGGCCGAGTTGCTGACGCGCGAGGCGGCATGGAAGTATGACGCAGGTACGGTGACAGAAGGCGACATGGCGATGGCCAAACTAAAGGCGACCGAAGTCTTGGCGATGGTGGCAGACGAGGCGATCCAGATCCATGGGGGCATGGGCCTGATGGACGAATTGCCCCTGGAACGCATCTGGCGCGATGCACGGGTAGAACGGATATGGGAAGGGACGAGTGAGATTCAGCGGCACATCATCAGCCGCGAGATGCTGCGGGCGCACGGGGGCTGACACGGGGGCTGAACCGGCGCACCGGGGGCGCTTCGCCCCCCGGACCCCCCGAGGATATTTGAGGACAGAAAATGCAGTCTTTTCCCCAGTTCAGTAACCATGCGTTAACGTTGTTCCGCAAGAGTACCTCCACGGTACAGGCGGGGACGCCGATGACCGTGACGGGAAATGGCACCTCGCTTCGTGTTTCGGGGCGGGGTGTTTTCATTTTCTGTCCGGAAATATCCTCGGGGGTCCGGGGGCAGACAGCCCCCGGCGGGTTCAGCAAGCGCGGACCCCGGTCATGACTCGCCTGAACCGCCTTCTCCGCCCGCGCCACATTGCCGTGCTGGGGGCCTCATGGGCCGAAAGCGTGATTGCGCAATGCGCCAAGATGGGCTTTGCGGGGCAGGTCTGGCCGGTGCATCCGACCAAAAGCCATATTGGCGGGTTGCGCGCTTATGCAAGTCTGGCCGACCTGCCAGAGGTGCCGGATGCCACCTTCATCGGTGTGAACCGCCATGCCACCATCGGGATTGTCCGGGAACTGGCCGCCATGGGCGCGGGCGGGGCGATCTGTTTTGCCTCTGGATGGACCGAAGCGGGCGAGCCGGGGCTGCAGGCGGAACTGGTAGCTGCGGCTGGTGAGATGCCGATCCTCGGGCCGAACTGCTATGGTGTGATCAACTATCTGGACGGGGCGCTGCTCTGGCCCGATCAGCATGGCGGGGTGCGGGTTGACCGGGGCGTGGCGCTGATCAGTCAGTCCTCCAACATCGTCATCAACCTTGGCATGCAGAAGCGCGCCCTTCCTGTGGCCTATGTGGCCTGTCTGGGGAATGCGGCGGTGGTTGGTCTTGCCGAACTGGCGGGCGCGGTGCTGGACGATCCGCGCGTGACGGCCTTGGGCATGTATATCGAAGGCATTGATGATGCGGCGGGTTTTGCGGCGCTGGCGGAACGCGCGCGCGCCATGGGCAAGGGGATTGTCTGCATCAAGTCGGGCAAGACGGAACTGTCACGCACGGCGGCGGCCTCACATACGGCGTCTCTGGCCGGGGGTGGCGCGGCAAGTTCTGCGTTTCTGCGTCAGATCGGCGTGGCCGAGGTGGATACGCCGTCAGAACTGATCGAGACGCTGAAAGTGCTGCATGTGCATCGCGGCATCGGGCCGCGCCTGTGCAGCCTTTCGTGTTCAGGGGGAGAGGCAGGCCTTGTGGCCGATCTGGCGGAACCCTTCGCGATCGACTTTCCGCCGGTGCCGGACACGACGAAGGCGCGGCTGAACGAAATTCTGGGGCCAATCGTGACGGTGGCCAACCCATTGGATTACCATACGTTCATCTGGGGTGACGGCCCGCGCACCACCGACGTTTTCACGACGATGCTGCAGGCCTATGACGCGGGCATCTACATCATTGATCCGCCGCGGACGGACCGCTGTGATCCGGCCTGGTATGAACCGGCACTTGGGGCGATCGTGGCGGCCCAAGCGACCACGGGAAAGCCCGCGTTTCCGGTGGCCTCGCTGCCGGAAAACTTTGACGAAGGGCGCGCGACGGCCCTGATGGATCAGGGTGTCTGTACGCTGATGGGGTTGGAGACCGCGCTGGCGGCGCTGAAAGCGGCGCAGACGCCTGCGGGCATTGCCGGGTGGCGGCCTTTGGCGGGTGTGCAGCAGGATGACGGCGTGATGCTGGATGAGGCGGCATCGAAGGCCCTGCTGGCGGCAGCCGGGGTCGCGGTGCCGAAGGGGGTCTGGGGCCCTTCGCTGCTGTTGGACACGGCGGGGCTAAGCCCGCCCTACGCGCTGAAGGGCCTTGGCTTTGCGCACAAGACTGAGGCACGTGCCGTGCGGTTGGGACTGTCCTCGTTGGAAGGACAGGCCGAGATGGCGGGGGCCGCGGGTTATCTGGTTGAAGAGATGGTGCAGGGCGTGGTCGCCGAATTGCTGGTGGGTCTGCGGCGCGATGCGATCTATGGGGCGACGCTGACCATCGGCTTTGGCGGCATTACGACGGAACTGCTGGCGGACACGGTCACGCTGGTCTGCCCGGTGACCGCGCCAGAGGTCGCCGCCGCCTTGCAGCGTCTGCGGCTTTGGCCCCTGCTTGATGGCTATCGCGGCAAGCCCAAGGCGGATGTGGCTGCGGTGGTTGAGGCCGTGTTGGCGGTGCAGGGGATGCTGCGGGACGACAAGCTGATTGAGGTCGAGATCAACCCGCTGATGGCCTGCAAGGCGGGCGCTGTGGCCGTGGATGCCGTGATCTGGAGGGCGGAATGATGGAGATGCGCACAGAAGGTCCCGTGAAGACGCGGGTGGAAGGCGCTGTGCTGGAAGTCACGCTTGACCGGCCCAAGGCCAATGCGATTGACCTCAAGACCAGTCGGTTGATGGGCGAGGTGTTCCGCGATTTCCGCGATGATGCGGCGCTGCGCGTCTGCATCCTGCGTGCGGCGGGCGAGAAATTCTTTTGCCCCGGCTGGGATTTGAAGGCCGCGGCCGATGGCGATGCGGTCGATGGCGATTATGGCATTGGCGGCTTTGGCGGCCTGCAGGAACTGCCGCACCTGAACAAGCCGGTGATTGCGGCGGTGCAGGGCATTTGCTGTGGCGGTGGGCTGGAACTGGCGCTGTCGGCCGATCTGATCCTGTGTTCGGACAATGCGACCTTTGCTTTGCCGGAAATACGGTCGGGCACGGTGGCGGATGCGGCCAGCATCAAACTGCCAAAGCGCATTCCCTATCATGTCGCGATGGACCTTTTGCTGACGGGCCGCTGGTTTGACGCCGAGGAGGCGCACCGCTGGGGCATCGTCAAGGAAATCTGCGCGCCGTCAGAGCTTTATTCAAAGGCTTGGGATCTGGCGCGGCTTTTGGAAAGCGGGCCGCCTTTGGTCTATGCCGCGATCAAGGAAGTGGTCCGGGCCGCAGAAAACATGGCGTTTCAGGACGCGATGAGCCGGATCGGCAAGCGGCAGTTTGCCACCGTTGACCGGCTTTATTCCAGCGAGGACCAACTGGAGGGCGCAAAAGCCTTTGCCGAAAAGCGCGATCCGGTGTGGAAGGGGCGTTAGCGCAAGCCCCGGGCGCTGCGGAATAATCGGGCGTTCACGCCAGAACTGCCCAAATTACAGGCGCTCTGGCGGGCAGAGATGCGCAAACTGCTGTTGCAGCCTTTGCAAGGCGGCGTGGCCGGTCAACACCGCCCAAGAGGCGGAGGATGGTATGACGCGCTTGTCGATCATTGTGGTTGAGCGGGACCGCGAGCGGGCTTTGCGGATCGTGGACGGTCTGATGGCGGCGGGTGACCATGCGATTACCGTGATTGCCGAGGAGACCGGGCTGGCGCGGCGGATTGCAGAACAGCGCCCGGATATCGTGCTGATCGATGTGGCCAACCCATCGCGTGATGTGCTGGAAGAACTGGCGCTGGTCTCGGGGCCGCTGGAACGGCCGGTGGCGATGTTTGTGGACCGGTCGGATGAGCAATTGACGCGGGCCGCGATCGAGGCGGGTGTTTCGGCCTATGTGGTTGACGGGCTGTTGCCGGAACGGATCAAGCCGATCCTCGATGCGGCGATCGCGCGGTTTCACATGTTCCAGAAGATGCGGGCAGAACTGGCCGCGACCAAGGCGGCCTTGGAAGAACGCAAGATCATCGACCGGGCCAAGGCCATTCTGATGAAGGCGCGCGGGCTGGATGAAGAGGCGGCTTACGGGTTGTTGCGCAAGACGGCGATGGACCAGAAACGCCGGGTGGCCGATATCGCGCAGCAACTGGTCATGGCAGCGGGGTTGCTGACATGACGGACCGCCGTCTGCACCTGGGGTATCTGCCGCTGATCGATGCTGCGCCCTTGATCGTGGCGCATGAGCTGGGTTTCGCGGCCGAAGAGGGGCTGGAGCTGGCATTGGTGCGGCTGCAAAGCTGGGCGCAGTGCCGTGATATGCTGGGCACCGGGGCGATTGCGGCAGCGCAAATGCTGGTGCCGATGCCGGTGGCGCAGGCGGTGGGGCTGGGCCCGGATTATCCGCCTTTTGATCTGCTGATGTTTCTTTCTCAGGGCGGGCAGGCGATTGCTGTCAGTGCCGCCCTTGAGGCAGCCTTGCGCGCCGACGGGCACGGGTTTGCCTTTGATGATCCGGTCGCAGCGCGCGCGGCCTTGCTTCGGGTCGCCAAGGGGCAACTGCGGGTGGGCGTGCCGTTCCCGTTTTCGACGCAGGCGCACCTTGTCCGGCGCTGGCTGGACGGGGCCGGTCTGGGCGATGGGCTGACAATCCACACCGTGCCGCCGCCCTTGATGGCCGAGGCGCTTGCCACAGGCGAGGTGGATGCATTTTGCGTCGGTGAACCCTGGGCGTCCTATGCGGTTGAAACGGCAGCCGGGGCGTTGTTGCTGGCCGGGCGGGCCATCTGGGGCGCCCCGCCGGAAAAGGGGCTGGTGATGACGCGCGCCTTTGCCGATGGCCAGCCCGAAGTGACGGGGCGGCTGATGCGGGCGGTCTGGCGGGCCTGCCGCTGGCTGGACCTGCCGGAAAACCGCGGCACCGCAGCCGAGATCGTGTCGCGCGATACCTATCTGAACCTGCCACCGGAATTGTCGGAACGCGGTCTTCTGGGCCGGCTGCATATCAGTGCGCAGGGAGAAGTGCGGCAGTATCCGGGCTTTGTCGGGTTTCATGCCGGTGCGGTGAATTTTCCCTGGCGCAGTCTTGCGGCACTTTTCGCCGATCAGATGGCACTGGCCCATGGGCTTGACCGGCCCGCAGCAGCGGTTGCCGCGATGGGATGCTTTCGGACTGATCTTTACCGCCAGCATTTGCGCAGCGCAGGCGTTGATCTGCCGGGGGCTTCGGCGCGCGTCGAGGGGGCCATGTCCTATCCGACGGCCGTCGCTTCGGAAAAAGGCCAGATGATTCTGGGGCCTGACGCATTCTTTGACGGGGTGACCTTTGACCCTGATTTCGCCGCCTGCTGAAAAATGCATCAGGCGGGCCAAAGGCTGCGGAAAGGTTATGCTGCAAGTGCAAAGGGCGCAGGCCGCCATTGACCGCTGCGCCGCGGCGCGGCAGGGTTGGGGCAAGTGGCGGGCAACGAGGCCCGCAAACCCTGCGCCGCAAAGCCGCGGCTTCCCCGAAAAGCGCTGGCAATGACGCCATTCGAACCTGACGCCCGTCCGGGCATCTGTTCGTGATGGTCACTTGCCCATGTTGTCCCGCCGCTGCGCTGCCTGCGCACTGCAAGATATAAGGATGCCCGCCATGACCAAACATTCACCGACCCGCCGCCAGTTCCTGTCCCGTGCCGCTGGCATGGCAGCGACGGTTGCCGCCGCGCGCAGTTTGCTGCCGGGCGGGGCCTGGGCTGCGACCGCGGCACCCGAAGTTGCAGGTGCAAAGCTGGGCTTCATCGCGCTGACGGACAGCGCCCCCCTGATCATCGCGCAGGAAAAGGGTTTCTTTGCGGGTCACGGAATGACCGAGATGCTGATCGAAAAGCAGGCAAGCTGGGGGGCCGTGCGCGACAACATGGCCCTTGGGGCTGCAGGGGGCGGCATTGACGGCGGGCATATCCTGCGGCCGAAGACCCACCTGTATGCAACGGGAAAGGTCATGCAGAACAACCTGCCCCTGCCGATGTACACGTTGATGGGCCTGAACGAACAGGCGCAAGGCATTTCGGTGACGCAGGCCTATGCGGAAACCGGGGTAGGGCTGGATTCGTCACCACTGCGTGAGGTGTTCGCGGCCAAGCGCGCGGCGGGCGCGGAAATACCGGTGGCGATGACATTCCCGGGCGGCACGCATGATCTGTGGATGCGCTACTGGCTGGCGGCAGGCGGGATCGACCCGACTAAGGATGTTGATCTGATCGTTGTGCCACCGCCGCAGATGGTGGCGAACATGAAGGTCGGCAACATGGAGGCCTTCTGCGTGGGAGAGCCGTGGAATGCCCAACTGGTCAATCAGGGCATCGGCTTTACGGCGACAACCACGGGCGAGATGTGGCTGAACCACCCTGAAAAGATTCTGGGCATGCGGGCTGACTGGGTCGATGCGCATCCGAATGCGGCGAAGGCGATCATCATGGCGGTGATGGAGGCCCAGATGTGGTGCGACGATCCGGCCAACAAGGATGAAATGGCGCAGATCGTGTCAGGGCGGCAATGGTACAAGGTGCCGGTTGAGGATATCGCAGGCCGTATCAAGGGCGACATCGACTATGGCAATGGCCGCGTCGAAACCCGGCCAGACCTTGCCATGCGCTTTTGGGGCGAGAACGGGTCGACCTCGTTCCCGTGGAAATCGCTGGACACATGGTTTGTCACGGAAAACCAGCGTTGGGGCACCTTGCCCGGCGATCTTGATGCAACCGCGCTGGTGAATGCAACCAACCGGTCTGACCTGTGGCTGGCAGCGGCGGCTGACCTGGGACTGGACACTGCGGCCTTGGGTGACAGCCGCGGGGTGGAAACCTTCTTCGATGGCAAGACCTTTGATCCGGCAAATCCGGCGGCCTACCTCGACAGTCTGTCGATCAAGGCCATGGTCTAGGCGGGGAAAAGACAGCATGACCGTCACTGCCCTGAAGCCAAAGACGATGCCCGCCGCCACAGCGGCGGCGCCAACACAGGAAGCGCCGCGCGTGGTGCCCTTGACGCAGGCCCCGGCCCCGATGTCAGGCTGGCAGCATGTGGCGCGCAAGGTGCAAAAGGCATTTCTGACCAATGTCTTGCCACCCGTTTGCGTTGTGTTGGCCCTGCTTGCGATCTGGCAACTCGCCCTGTCAGGTGGTGGGGCGGCATTGCCCTCACCCCTCGAAATCTGGCAGCAAAGCGGTGACCTGATCCTGCAGCCGTTCTATGTGGCAGGCACGCAGGACATGGGTCTTGGCTGGCGCGTGCTGACATCGCTTGAACGCGTGGCCATGGGATTTGGTCTTGCGGCGGTGGTGGGTGTGGCCATCGGTGCGGTCATCGGGCAATCGGTCTGGCTGATGCGCGGGGTGGACCCGTTGTTTCAGGTCTTGCGCACCGTGCCGCCCCTGGCCTGGCTGCCGATCAGCCTTGCCGCCTTTCTGGACAGCCGGCCAAGTGCGATCTTCGTGATCTTCATCACGGCGATCTGGCCAATCATCATCAACACGGCGGCTGGGGTGCGGGCGATCCCGCAGGATTACCGTAATGTGGCGGCCGTGCTGCGGCTGAACCAGATCGAGTTCTTTGCAAAGATCATGGTGCCCGCCGCGGCCCCGTATATCTTTTCCGGCCTGCGGATCGGCGTCGGCTTGGCCTGGCTTGCGATCGTGGCGGCCGAAATGCTGACGGGCGGGGTGGGCATCGGCTTTTTCATCTGG
>JALOSO010000329.1 GCA_025458385.1 Paracoccaceae bacterium
TCTGCCGCAAAGTGCGGCTGGTGCTGGCTGAAAAGAAGCTGGAAGTGGAGCTGGTGGAAGAGCGCTATTGGGAGCCGAGCCCCGAGTTCATCCGGCGCAATCCGGCAGGCAAGGTGCCGGTCCTGAAGATCGACGCGCGGATGCTGAGCGAGAGCCAGGCGATCTGCGAATATCTGGATGAAAGCGTGCCGCAGCCGCCCTTGATGCCGCGCGATGTGGACGGGCGGTACGAGGTGCGCAGGCTTTGCGCGTGGTTTGACGACAAGTTCCAGTCGGAAGTGACGTCAAAGCTGCTGCACGAGCGGGTGAACAAGAAGGTGATGGGGCAGGGTTACCCGGACAGCAAGAACGTGAAGGCGGGCAGTCAGCGGATCAAGGGGCATCTGGATTACATGACGCAGCTTCTGGACGAGCGGCGCTGGCTGGCGGGGGACGTGATGACGCTGGCGGATCTGACGGCAGCAGCGCATCTGTCTTGTCTGGATTATATCAGTGATGTGGATTGGCATCGCTCGGCGGTGGTGAAGGACTGGTACGCGAAGATCAAGTCGCGGCCGAGCTTCCGGGCCTTGCTGGCGGATCAGATTTCAGGATTTCCACCGGCAGCGCATTATGCGGATCTGGATTTCTGAGACGAATTTTCGACGAAAATTCAGGGGGCTTTCAGCCCCCTCGGCGCAAGCGCCTCACCCCCTGAGGATATTTGAAGACCGAAAATGGATGCTGTCACGCTGAAACACAGGCTGTTGAAGCAGGCGCGGGCCGAGGGGTTTGCGGGGATGGGGGTATGTGCGCCGGATGCGGTGGCGGATGGGGCGGCGCGGCTGGCGGCGTTTCTGGCAGCGGGGCACCATGGGCAGATGGGTTGGCTTGCGGAGCGGGTGGAATGGCGGGGGTCGGCGGCGGCGCTGTGGCCAGCGGCGCGGTCGGTGGTGATGCTGGCAGAAGTGTATACGCCGGAGGTTGATCCGCTGGCGGTGCTGGGGGCGCGGGACCGGGGGGCAGTTTCGGTTTATGCGCAGGGGAAGGATTACCACGATCTGGTGAAGCAGCGGCTGAAGCGGCTGGGGGGCTGGCTGGTGGGGCAGACGGGTGCGGAGATCAAGGTGTTCGTGGATACGGCACCGGTGATGGAAAAGCCCTTGGCACAGGCGGCGGGCCTTGGCTGGCAAGGCAAGCACACGAATCTGTTGAGCCGCGATCTGGGCAACTGGTTCTTTCTGGGGGCAATATTCACGACCTTGGACCTGCCGCGCGATGAGGCGGAGGTTTCGCATTGCGGCAGTTGCACGGCCTGCCTTGATATCTGTCCAACCAAGGCCTTTCCGGCACCCTACCAGTTGGACGCGCGCCGCTGCATTTCCTACCTGACCATCGAGCACAAGGGGCCGGTGGATGAGGATTTGCGCGGGCTGATGGGCAACCGGATTTACGGCTGCGATGACTGTCTGGCGGTTTGCCCGTGGAACAAGTTTGCGGCGGCGGCCACCGAGATGGGCTATCAGCCGCGCGTGGGGGCGCCGGAACTGGCCGAACTTGCCGGGCTTGATGATGCGGCGTTCCGGGCGCGGTTTGCAGGCAGCCCGATCAAGCGGATCGGACGCGACCGTTTCGTGCGCAACGTGCTTTATGCAATTGGCAATTCCGGGATGCCGGCACTTGCAGGCGCGGCACAGCGGCTGCGGGATGATCCGGACCCGACAGTGGCAGAGGCCGCGCGGTGGGCGGGCGATCGGCTGAAACTGGCCCGCACGCCCACGAAGTGATGCCGCATCTGCCCGCAAACGTGATAAACTGGTCAGGCAACCAACGCTGAGGGAGGCGAAGATGTCCAAGACCATCGTGGCACCTGTGGTACGGCAAGGCCGGCTGGCCCGTTTTCTGCGGATCGAACGCCAGGCGGTTGACCGCTTGATGCAGGCGGCCTTGCAGCATCCGCAGCCGCGGCCGGTCAGCAATGCGCGCGTTGTGCAGTTTGCGCGGATTGCGCGTGGCCGATTGACGTGAGACGGGCATTGGTGCTGATGCTTTTGTGAAGATTTGCCGATGGCATGTCAGGCGGCAATTTGCCAGCTTGTGCCAGACGCAGCATCAGAAGGAGGGCGGCAATGACAGTCGATGCGAAATACTGGACAGAGGCGAAGGCCACAGGCGGCGGGCGCAACGGCATTGCCGGGCTTGCAAACGGGCAACTGACGGTGACCATGACCAGCCCAAAGGAATTGGGCGGATCAGGCCTGGGGCATAACCCCGAGGAGTTGTTCGCTGTCGGTTATGCGGCCTGCTATCTGGGGGCGATGCGTTATGCAGCCGGGGCAGAAAAGCTGGGCACGGTACCCGACAATGCAACAGTAAATGCGCATGTGGGCATTGGCGGGCGCAGTGACGGCGGGTTCGGCCTGAAGGTGCGGCTGGTGGTCAGCCTGCCGGGCGTGGCGCGCGATGTGGCAGAGACAATCGCCGCGCGTGGCCATTTCATCTGCCCCTACAGCCATGCCACCAAAGGCAATATCGAGGTCGTCACCGAAATTGTCTGATGACATGGGGCGCTGCCCCCGGTGTTTTCACACCAGGGGCATGCGCCGCATTACACCCGGATGATCAGGATCATGGTATTTGTTCGGCAACCCCCGGTCGCGCAGCAATTGCGCGGCATGGGCAAGGCGATCCTTGTCAAGCGTAACGCCAAGGCCGGGGCCTTCGGGCAAGGCGATCAGATTGTTGCGCGGGGCGAAAGGGCCTTCGGCAATCACGTCAAAGGGTTGCTGGCGCAGCAGGCTTTGGTTTGGTTCACGGATATGC
>JALOSO010000330.1 GCA_025458385.1 Paracoccaceae bacterium
CATGTGATGGAGGCAGGCATGACGCTGATGCCGATGATCGGGCGGGCCAAGGTCTTGCGGTCATGGGGCGGCATCATGGACATGTCGCCGGACGGATCACCGATCATTGACAAGACGCATATCGACGGGCTGTTCATTGATTGCGGCTGGAACTACGGTGGCTTTAAGGCCGTGCCGGCATCTGGCTGGTGCATGGCGCATCTGATGGCCACCGGGGAAAGCCATGCGGTGGCTGCCCGCTTCAAACTCAACCGATTTGCCACGGGCCATCTTCTCGACGAAGAAGGCACGGGGTCGCAGCACAACCTGCATTAGCCATGATGAACCTGCGCCCAGCCCCCCGTTCGGATGCCTTCGGCGAGGATATTTATGCTCGGTTGAAAGGTATGTTTCCTTTCAACCGAGCCCAAATATCCCGGGGTGAGGCCGCAGGCCGAGGGGCAGCGCCCCTTTGCAACATCTCCACCAGAAAGGCCGCATGATGCAAATCCCTTGCCCCCTTTGCGGCCCGCGTGACCGGCGCGAATTCTACTACTATGGCGCGGCAGATTACCTGCACCGCCCGGCATCAGACGACCCAAAGGCCTGGGATGACTACCTGCACAACCGCGATAATCCTGCGGGCATCACGCGCGATCTGTGGTATCACGAACAGGGCTGCACGCAGTGGCTGGCGGTGACGCGCAACACAGTTACGCATGTCATTGAAAAGGCTGAACTTGTGGCCGGGGTGCAGCCATGAGGGTGCAAGGCAAGGGGCTGGTTGACCGCAACGCCACGCTCGGCTTCCGCTTTGACGGGCGCGAATACACCGGGTTTGAGGGCGATACGCTCGCCTCCGCCCTGCTCGCCAATGGTGTCAAACTCATGGGCCGCAGCTTCAAGTACCACCGCCCGCGCGGGGTGATGACGGCGGGGTCGGAAGAACCCAATGCGATGGTCGAGGTGCTGGAAGCGGGCCAGCAAACGCCGAACGTGCGGGCGACCATGCAAGAGGTTTTCGCGGGGCTGGAAGCGCGCAGCCAGAACCGCTTTCCATCCCTGCGGTGGGATGTGATGAGCGTGAATGACGCGCTGAGCCCCTTTTTCAGTGCGGGCTTTTACTACAAGACCTTTATGTGGCCGCGCGCCTTTTGGGAAAAGATCTATGAACCCGCCATCCGCCGCGCGGCAGGGCTTGGCAGCCTGTCGGGGCGGCATGATGAAGGGTTTTATGAAAAGGCCTATGCGCATTGCGACCTGTTGATCATCGGCGCGGGGCCTGCGGGCCTGATGGCGGCACTGACGGCGGCGCGGGCGGGGGTGGATGTGATCCTCGCGGATGAATCCGCACGGATGGGGGGGCGGCTCTTGGCCGAAACCATCACGCTGGACGGCGCTTCTGGGCCGGATTGGGTGGCGGGGGTGCTGGCGGAACTGAGTGCGATGCCCAATGTGCGGCTGATGCCGCGGACCACCGTGACGGGGGCCTATGACGACGGCAGCTATGGCGCGTTGGAGCGGGTGGGGCTGCACCTTGCCCCACAGCCGCATCTGCCGCGCGAATGTTTCTGGCGCATCCGATCGCCCCGCGCGATCCTGTGCGCGGGGGCGCTGGAGCGCAGTATTGCGTTTGAAAACAATGACCGGCCGGGCATCATGCTGGCCGGATCGGTGCGCGCTTACCTCAACCGTTACGGCGTGGTCCCGGGCCAGCGCGTGACAGTATTTGCCAACAATGATGATGCGCGGCGCACGGCGCGCGATCTGGCAGCAGCAGGGGTGACGATTGCGGCGCTGATCGATGCCCGTGAAGATGCCAGCGTGGATGAGTCGTTTCCTGTCCACAGGGGTGCGGTGGTGGCGGATACGCGCGGGCGACATGGCCTTCGCAGCATTACTGTGCAGCAGGGGGGCAACAGCTTTGCCGTGGAAACCGATTGTCTGGCGGTCTCTGGCGGCTGGAACCCGGCAGTGCATCTGACCTGTCACATGAATGGCCGCCCCACATGGCGCGCGGATATCGCGGCCTTTGTGCCGACACCGGGCGCCGTGCCGGGCTTGACGGTGGCAGGTGCAGCCAATGGTGATTTTTCGACGCTGTCCTGCCTCAATGCGGGGATTGAGGCGGCAAAACTTGCACTTATCGAACAGAACGTCAAAGCGCCGAAGGTCAAGCTTCCAGAAGCGGACGATACCGCTTACCGCCTGCAGCCCCTGTGGCAAATCCCGCACAAGGGCCGCGCATGGATTGATTTTGCCAATGATGTGACGGTCAAGGATGTGAACCTGTCGGCACAGGAAGGCTTTCGGTCCGTCGAACATATGAAGCGCTACACGACCCAAGGCATGGCCCCCGATCAGGGCAAGAATTCGAACGTCGTGGCGCTTGCGGTGCTGGCCGATGCCACGGGCCAGACCATCCCCGAAACGGGCACCACGGTGTTCCGCCCGCCTTACAGCCCGGTCTCGATCGCGGCGATGGGGGCGGGTGGCCGTGGCGCGGGCTTTGCGCCGCAGCGGTTCCTCACCTCGGATCAGGCCAGCCGCGACCGGGGCGCCCCGATGATCGAGGCGGGGTTGTGGTACCGCCCCAGCTATTTCCCGAAACCCGGTGAAACCACCTGGGAACAGGCCTGCGCCCGCGAAGTCACCATGGTGCGGCAGGCGGTGGGCGTGGCGGATGTGTCCACCCTTGGCAAGATCGACATTCAGGGCAAGGATGCCGCGCGCTTCCTCGATTTTGTCTATACCAACACGTTTTCTACCTTGCCTGTCGGAAGGGTCCGCTATGGCCTGATGCTGCGCGAGGATGGGTTACCACGACCACCGCCGCCGCCGGCCTTGTCATGCGGCATCTGGACTTCGTGCATCAGGCGTTTTGCGCCACATGGGATGTGCGCTTCATCTCTGTCACCGAGGCTTGGGCGCAGTTTGCCGTCGCTGGCCCCATGGCCAAGCAC
>JALOSO010000331.1 GCA_025458385.1 Paracoccaceae bacterium
GGGCACAAGACCGCCATTGGCAAGGCCAGCCCCGACGCCCACCATGTTCTGCTCGGCAATGCCGACATTGACCAGCCGTTCGGGGAACTTGGTCTTGAAACCCCCCAGCTTGGACGAGCCGACGGAATCATTGCAGACCGCGACGACGCGGCCATCTTCGGCGCCAAGACGCTCCAGAACTGCCACGAACGCGTCGCGGCAGTCATGCAGTTTTGCGGATGTGGCGACAACGTTCATCACAGGGGCTCCGAAAGTTCAGCAAGCGCGATCTGATATTGCTCGGCATTTGGCACACGGTGATGCCAGTCAACGCGGTCCTGCATGTACGTGTTGCCGTGGCCCTTGTTGGTATGTGCCACGATGCAATGCGGGCGCGCGCCGCGCTTTTCCTGTGCGGGGAGGTTCTCTTGCATCGCATGGCCGTCGATCTCGGTCACGTCCCAGTCAAAGGCCTGCAGCTTGGGGCCAAAGGGGGCCAGATCGTTCGTGTCCTTCAGGGCGGCGCCCTGCTGAAAGCGGTTGTGATCGATGATCAGGGTCAGGTTGTTCAGACCGAACTGCGCGGCAGAGCTGATCGCCTCCCAGTTCGACCCTTCCTGCATTTCGCCGTCCCCGGTCAGAACGTAGGTATGGTAGTCTGCCTTCAGGATCTTGGCCGCCTTGGCCATTCCGACGGCCACCGGCAATCCGTGCCCCAAGGGGCCGGTATTGGTTTCAACGCCGGGCACCTTATTGCAATTGGGGTGCCCGTTCAGCCGCGAATGCGGTTTGAGGACGGTGCTGATCTCTTCCTCCGGCAGGAAACCGCGCTTGGCAAGCGTCACGTAAAGCGCCAGGGCAACATGGCCCTTGGACAGCACAAAGCGGTCGCGTGCGGGGTCCTTCGGCCGGTCGGGCCAAACCCGCAGCACGCGAAAGTACAGCGCGGTCAGGATGTCAGTCGCCGACATTTCGCCGCCGATGTGGCCGGCGCCTGCCTCATATACAGCTTGCAGATCGCGCAGGCGGATCTGCCGGGCAATGCGCTCGAGATCGTTCGGCGGCATGGCTACCTCGCTTGCATAAATATACAGTCATCGATATAGTTGCTGAAACCCCCATCGTGTCAAGCTGGAATGCGGTGTTTTGTGACTCGCCAGGCAACATCAAGGCCATTGACAGCTGTTTGACGATTGGGCTACGCATTTAATGCCGGTTGTGAATAAATATTCCAGCAGCGCAATCGCGGTTCGGGGAGGGGGGAGTCGGCATGGCGGCGGAAGCTAAAGGTCAGGTTGGCCAAACGGGCCCGCAGGTCTTGGGGTCGCTTAAGGGCGCCACGGGGCCGCTGATCGGATTGGTGCTGTTGTGCCTGTTCCTGACCATCTTCACCGACACGTTCTTTTCGGTGCGCAACTTCCTGAACATCCTCGATCAGGTCACCGTGCTGGGAATCATGGCTGTCGGTATGACCCTGGTCATCCTGATCGGTGGCATCGATCTGTCCGTGGGCTCGGTGATGGCGCTGACCATGATGGTCATGGGCTATCTGAATGTCGAGGCGGGCCTGCCCATGGGCATCGCCATCCCGGCGGCACTCGGGGCTGCGGCGCTGAGTGGGCTTGTGGCGGGGATCCTGATCACGAGCCTGAACGTCCCGGCCTTCATCGCCACGCTGGCCATGATGACGATCACGCGGGGCCTTGCCAGCATGATCACTAATGGCCAGCAGATCATCGGCTTTCCGTCCTGGTTCAATCTTTCCGCCATCGTGCGGTATGGCGGCTTTCTGACCATGACCGTGGCGCTGATGCTGGTCGTGTTCCTGCTGGGCATCCTTTACCAACGCTACCGCTATGGCGGGCGGGCGCTTTACGCCATCGGTGGCAATCCCGAAGTGGCGCGTCTGGCGGGCATCAATGTCAAGCTGATGACGATCATGGTCTACGTCGTCTGCGCTGTGCTTGCGGGCCTTTCGGGCATCGTGCTGGGCGCCCGGCTGGATTCGGTGCAACCCTCTTCGGGGGTTGGCTATGAGCTGGACGCCATCGCCGCAGTGGTGATTGGCGGCACATCGCTTTCGGGCGGCACCGGGGGCATCGGCGGCACCATCATAGGCGTTCTGATCATCGGCGTGCTGCGCAACGGCCTCAACTTGTTAAGCGTATCGCCCTTCATGCAGCAGGTGGTCATCGGTCTTGTGATCGTGCTGGCCGTGACGGCCGAAACCTTCCGCAAGCGGAGCTGAGATACTTCTTCAGGCAGGGGCAATACTGCCTGAAGAACAAGACGGCGGCCGATGACGGCAGTCGAACAGGGAGGGGTTACCCAAAACAAGGGCGCCCCAAATTCATGTCGGAGGAGAAACACATGAAACTCAAGAAGGTCCTGCTTGCCGCCACGGCTTGTGCGGCACTGCTTTCGCCGATGGGCGCATCTGCAGAGGTCAAGAAAATCGGTCTGGCGGTCCCCAACCTGCAGGCTGACTTCTTCAACCAGATCAAGATCGGTGTCGAGAATTATGCGAAGGAAAAGGGCATCGAAGTCATCGTGGTTGATGCCAAGAACGACACCGCCACGCAGGTCAGCCAGGTGCAAGACTTGCTGACCCAGGGCATCGACGCCTTCATCTACATCCCCGCAGGCGCTGCTGCGGCCGCAGTGCCCACGCGTCTGGCACGCGAGGCCGGCATCCCCGTCATCAACGTCGACCGCTTCCCCGAAGGCGAGCCGGGCGATACCTTCATCGGCGGCGAGGGCGTCAATTCGTCCTACCAGGTCTGCAGCGAGATCATCAAGCGTGCGGGCGG
>JALOSO010000332.1 GCA_025458385.1 Paracoccaceae bacterium
CAAAGCAAATCTGACCGCGCCCGAACCGCCCCCACGGGGCGGGCGCGGCGATGGCCGCACCCCAAGGGCCCCGTCGGTTCGGGCGCGGTCAGCTTTGCTCCCCGGCGCGGGGATGGCGGATGGGGGGTAAGGGGTCTGCTGCATCAACGGCCCGGCCCGCGCAGGCGTGTGCGGGCGTTCGGGGCTGAAAAGGGTCCACTGGACCCTTTTCGCGGCGCAAGCGCCGCCGCCCCTCACCCCATCAGTTCGGGCGCGGTCAGCTTTGCTCCCCGGCGTGGTGATGGGGGATGGGGTGCAAGGGGGTTGCTGCATCAGTGGCCCAGCCCCGGCATGTGGGCGCGGCATGGGTTGGCCCCCGCCTGCGCGCCACGTCACGGTGATGCAACGCTTGACTTTGCCACCCAAGGCGCGCATCTGACAGTCAGCCCCAAGGTCTGCTGCCGCGTGAGCAGCCATTCGGACCGGGGCGCTGGTTCCCACCTTCACGCAGGGGTTCCGCCGTGCAGACGGCCCGCTGGCACAAGGCCAGGGGTCAGCGCCGTGCGGCCTTACCTGCCAACCGGGCTGCGCGCCCGGCAGACCCTGATGCTGGGGTCGGAAAGATATTATGACGACGTTTCAAGACCTTGGCCTTTCGCCGCGCTTGCTGACAGCGCTGGCCAAAACCACGCTGACCACGCCCACACCGATACAGGCGCAGGCGATCCCGCATATCATGCAGGGGCGCGATCTGATGGGGCTGGCGCAGACGGGCACGGGCAAGACGGCGGCCTTTGGCCTGCCCTTGCTGCACCGGCTGCTGGATATCGGCCACCCGCCGGGGCCGCGCAAGGTGCGCGCGCTGATCCTGGCCCCGACGCGCGAGTTGGTGACGCAGATTTCCAAGAACCTGGAGGTGTTCACCAAAGGCACGCCGGTCAAGGTGACCACCGTGGTGGGCGGTGCGTCCCTGTTCCGCCAATCTCAGGCGCTGGCGAAAGGGTCGGACGTGCTGGTGGCGACACCGGGGCGGTTGATTGACCTGTTGGAACGCAGCGATGTGTTTCTGGATGATTGCGGTTATCTGGTGCTGGATGAGGCGGATCACATGCTGGACATGGGGTTCATCCACAGCTTGCGCAAAATCGCGAAATACATCCCGCTGAAGCGGCAGACGATGCTGTTTTCGGCAACGATGCCGAAGGATATCGAGGATCTGGCGGGCACCTATCTGCGCGATCCGGTGAAGGTGCAGGTGTCACCGCCGGGCAAACCGGCGGACAAGATCGTGCAGGGCGTGCATTACATCCCGCAGGGCGACAAGGCCAAACTGCTGGAGGAATATCTGAAAAAGCATCCCACCGAACAGGCTTTGGTCTTTGGCCGCACCAAGCACGGGTCGGAAAAGCTGATGAAGTTGCTGGTGACATGGGGCTTCAAGGCAGGCTCGATCCACGGCAACAAAAGCCAGGGCCAGCGGGACCGGACGCTGACGGAATTCCGCAATGGCGATCTGGACGTGCTGGTGGCCACGGATGTGGCGGCGCGGGGCATTGATATTCCGGGCGTGCGGCATGTCTATAACTATGACATGCCCAACGTGCCGGAAAACTATGTGCACCGCATCGGCCGTACGGCGCGGGCGGGGGCTGAGGGGACGGCGGTTGCCTTCTGCGCCCCGGCGGAAATGGGCGAATTGCAGGCGGTGGAAAAACTGCTGAAAAAGCCGCTACCGGTTCTGGGCGGTGCGCCTTGGGCTGCGGATATCGTGGCCGCTGCGCCAAAACCGGGGCAAAATCGCGGGCAGCGCCCCGGCGGGCGTCCGGGTGGCAAGCCGCAGGGGCAAAAGCCGCAGGGACAAAAGCCGCAGGGGGCGAAACCGCACGGCGCAAAGCCGCAAGGACGCCCGGGAGGCAACGCCGCCGCGCGGCCTGCCGCGGCCAAACCGATGGGCGGGGGCGGCAGCCCGCAGCGGCGCAAGGCCGCGCCCACGCGCTGATGCGATGAAACCCCGCGCCCCGGATCATGTCCGGGGCCTGTTGGCTCAAAGGTGGCCCCGGATCATGTCCGGGGCGGGGGGCGGCCCTAGCTGGTTTCGTCTTCCAGATGCAGCTTGACGTCGATCAGCACCTGCTGAATGGCCAGGGTTTCGCGCAGCATGCGCTTGGCCTCGTTCGGGGAAATCACCCCGTCGGAAATCGCCGTGTTGTATTCGGCCATCAGCTGGGCAAACCGTTGCGACAGCGCCACGACATCCTGATTGACCTTGGTGCCCGGATCCTTGCGATCCGGGTCATGCGACAGGGTCACGCCACGCAAATCGGCAAGGGCGGCCGTCACATGTGGAAAGCTTGCGGCGGCCTCGAGCGCGGCCACCACGTCGATGGGCATGAAACGGTCGCCATGTTCATCGGCATCAGAGTAATAGCGCCCCAGCGTGGCCTTGGATTTCCCCGTCAGATCGCAGGCGACCTCGACCCCGACATCCTTGACCAATGCCTCGCTGTGTTTCTTGAGGTAGGTGGCAACACTCATCTCTGGGATCCGGTCTGATGTACAAAGGTAACGGGTTCGGGGAAATCTATACCGCATTTCCCATTTTGGGCAATGCAGCAGCTAGCCGTTGCCAGATCCTTCCATTGGCGGCACCATGCACCTTCCAAATTGTCTTGATGCACTTGCGCGCGTCTAGCAATGCTTGCTGCTGGTCACGCAATAAATGTTCTTTGCACTGAAGCCAAGGCGTGCTTGCTGGCATCACCTTTGCTCTGCGCTGCGCATGCAGGCTACAACATCAACAACTTTGACC
>JALOSO010000333.1 GCA_025458385.1 Paracoccaceae bacterium
TCGGAAATGCTGCCCTTCGCCGCAACCTCGCGGATGTAGTCAAGCTGGCGGTGGGTCAGTCGCATGCGTGGTATCCTGAGAAGGTATGGCAGTGCTGTTTTACTGAATAAAAGAGATAGCGCAAATTTTGCATTTTATGGATGGGATGTTGTGGTGCAGCATCCGTGAAGACACTTCTGGAATAACGAAACTCTCATGTTCCCTGCTCTTCAAGACCTTTGCCTTGCTTCAGGCGCCGAACTGATTGGCGCCTATGCGGGTGGCGTCGCCTCTCCCGTCGACGTCACCCGCGCCTGTCTTGACCGTGCAGAAAAGATCAATCCTGCCCTGAACGCCTTTGCCATCATCGACCATGCGGGCGCGATGGCCGCTGCCGCCATGTCGGAAGGGCGTTGGAAGACCGGGCAGGCGCTGTCGCCGATTGACGGCCTGCCGGTAACGATCAAGGACATCGTGCATTGCCACGGCCTTGATGTCCGGTACGGTAGCAAGACCACAGCGGATGTCTCGGCCCTGCCGGATTCCCCAGTTGTTGAACGTCTGCGGGCAGCGGGGGCGGTGATCCTGGGGCTGACGACAACGCCCGAGTTTGGCTGGAAAGCGGTCACCGACAGCATCCGTCATGGCGTAACGCGGAACCCCTGGAACCCGGGCATGACACCCGGCGGATCGTCGGGCGGGGCAGCGGTTGCGGCGGCCATGGGGGCAGGCGTTCTGCATCTGGGCACGGATGGGGGCGGGTCGATCCGCATTCCGGCCTCCTTCTGTGGCATTGCCGGGCTGAAGCCCAGCTTCGGACGGGTGCCCGCCTATCCGGCGAGCGCCTTCGGCACGGTCGCGCATATCGGACCGATGGCCCGGTCAGTGGGCGATCTGGCGCTGATGCTGAACGCCATGTCCGGCCGCGATCTGCGGGACTGGACGCAAGGGGCGTTCGCGATGCCGCCGGTCAACCCTCGTGCCATGAACTGGGCCGGGGTGCGGATCGGGCATTGGGCCCGCCCGCCGGTCGGAACGGTTGACGCAGAGGTTGCTGCGCTGATCAGTGCCGTGCTTTCCGATCTGGCCTTGGCCGGCGCCATCATAGAGCCTGTCGACCTGCCCGATCAGGACGACTTGCCCGAAATGTTCCGCCGTCACTGGTTCGTGGGTGCGGCCAACCGGCTTGACGCAGTCGCAAAGGCTGACCGGCCCCTGCTGGACCCCGGCTTTGTGGCCACGGCAGAGCATGGCGCGCGCTACAGCGCCGTCGACCGCATGCAGGCCGAAGTGGCACGGGCACGCTATGGCGCGCAGATGGATCAACTGTTGGCGCAGTTTGATTTCATCCTGTCACCAACGGTTGCCATTCCACCCTTTGCAGCGGGGCATGATGTGCCGCCGGGATCTGGCTTGGAAAGCTGGACCGACTGGGCGGGGTTCAGCTATCCGATCAACCTTAGCCAGCAACCGGCTTGCTCGGTCCCTTGCGGCTTTACCCAAAGCGGGCTTCCTGTCGGATTGCAGATCATCGGGCCGCGCGGGGCGGATGAGGCCGTGCTCTCTGCCGCGCTGATCTATGAACAGATGTTTCCGGAACGGTTTCTGACGCGCGCCAGCCAGTTACCGGATGGGGTGCTGTGATGGCCGATTATATCCCCTTTGTCCTGAACGCCCTGACGCTGATCAGTCTCCTGATGGTGGTCTCGATGGGGCTTGCCATCATCTTCGGGCTGATGAACGTCATCAATCTGGCACATGGCGAGTTCATCACCATCGGGGCCTTCACTCTGGTCACCGTACAAGCCGCGGGTGGCAGTTTCTGGCTGGCCCTGCTGATTGCACCGGCTGTCGGCTATATCATAGGGCTGGTGCTGGAACGGCTGCTGATCGCCCGCGTGTATGCCGACCCTTTGCATGCCATTCTGGCTACATGGGGGCTAAGCCTGATCATCCAGCAGGTGTTGCAACTGGTGTTCGGCGCCGCACCCCAACCCGTGACAGGCCCGTTCCCCGGGTCGGTTGAACTGTTCGGCGCAAACTACCCCGCCTATCGGTTGTTCCTGATTGCGGTGTCGCTGGCGATTTTTGCCGCAACGGTCGTTCTGTTCCGCAAAACGCGCTTCGGCCTTGACCTGCGTGCGTCAATCCAAAGCGCCGAGATGGCATCCGTCATGGGGATTGACCCCGCGCGGATCAACGCCCGCGCCTTTGCCTTTGGGGCGGCGCTTGCGGCCTTGGCCGGGGTGCTGCTGGCCCCGCTGACCTCGGTCACGGCCTATATGGGCATCAACTACCTCGCCCGGTCGTTCTTTGTGGTGCTGGTCGGTGGTGCAGGCAGCGTTGGCGGTGTGGCGGCGGGCAGTGGGCTGATCGGCGGGCTTGAGACGTTCCTGTCCTACCAGATCCCCGCCACCATGGCGCAGGCGCTGGTTCTGATCATGGCCGTGGTGATCCTGCGGTTCCGGCCCAAAGGGATTGTTCCGGCATGAACCCGCCACTCACCCTTCGCCCGGCCACGAAGATTGCCATTGTCGTCATGGCCGCCCTCGCCCTTTTGCCCTTCGTGTCCGAAGGCTATGTCCTGTCCAACTGGCGCGATGTCATGCTGCTGGCTTTGTTCGCCCTCAGCCTTGATCTCTTCTGGGGCCGCACCGGCATCCTCAGCTTTGGCCATGCCACCTTCTTTGGCCTTGGCGCCTATGGCATGGCAATCGCCACCACGCGCTTTGGCATCGACCCGGCCTGGGCCAGCCTTGCCGGGCTGGGTGTCGGTGTAGGCGTGGCGGTGCTGGTCGCCACTGT
>JALOSO010000334.1 GCA_025458385.1 Paracoccaceae bacterium
CGCACGCGCAGGCCCTGCCGCGCAAACACACGGCAAAGCCCCGCCACCAGCATGGATTTGCCGACGTTGGACCCGGCGCCCTGGATCATCAATGTGGCGGTCAAGACGGCGACTCAAGCCCCGCGCGGCAAGGGGTTCAAACCCTTGTTATAGGGATGCCAATCCTCGATATCCGGGTAATGCTTGCGCCGCCATTCCTTCACACGCTTGTTCATCACACGCTTCCACAACGGTGGGATCAGCGCCAGCGTTGTCATCACCGGATAGCCATAGGGCAATTGCGGTGCCTCATCCGCCGCATAGGTTTGCAGCAGGGGAAAGCGCCGGTCGGGTTTGTAATGGTGATCCGAGTGGCGCTGCAGGTTGATCAGCAGCCAGTTCGATGCCCTATGCGCTGCATTCCATGAATGGCGCGGCAAAACATGTTCATACCGGCCATCGCCCAGATGGCGGCGTGTCAGGCCATAGTGTTCGATGTAATTCACCAGCTCCAGCTGCCAGATCGCGACCAGCGCCTGAAAAATGAACAACAACGGGGCCATCGGCCCGCCCACCAATGTTGCCAGCACAAGCATGCCCAGTTGCAGCACCAGGTAACGCCAGAACGGATTGCTGATATGCTCTGGCCCCAGACCCTTGCGCGCCAGCATGGCGGCCTCGGCGCGGAATGATGATTGCAGCGATTGCTGCAAGACGCGCGGAAAGAACCGATGAAAGCCTTCGTTGTAGCGCGCGCTGACCGGATCACGGCTGGTTGCAACATACAGGTGATGCACGCGCAGATGTTCAGACCGGAAATGGCTGTACAGCACCGATGCCAGCAACAGATCAGCCAGCCAGCGTTCCAGCGCGGGTTTCTGATGCATCAGTTCATGCGCATAGTTGATCCCGATGGTGCCGGACACCACACCCATGCCAAAGAACAGCACGATGATTTCGGTCAGGCCCAGATGGACGGCCGTCGGCACATACCACAGCAGCCACAAAAGCAGGCTGAACTGCACCGGAAACCAGATCAGCGTGACCAGACGGTACCAGAACAGCCCGGATTCGGGCGTATCAAGATCGGCGTTATCCTCGTTCAGCCCAAGAAAGGCATCCAGCAGGGAAAACATGCCCCAGGAATACAAAGGCAGCAGTGCAACCGTCCAGCCGCCGACCAATGCACCCAGCACGGCAACAGGCACCATGCCGAGCGAAAGAAAGAACGGCAAAGCCGCTGTCGGGCGCATCACTTCACTGGCAGGCAGGGTGGTCATGATGATCCTTCGCGTTTCGCGCATGACAATGCGCCAATTCGACCGGCGTGGTCAACGCGGCGAAAGCGCGCCCGCCGCCAGATCATAACCCTTGCGCATCACAGTCGGCAGATCAGCCGGGCGAAAGGCCGGGATCGGCAAAAACTCTCCACGGGACGGGCGACTGTCGACCGGCACATCCGCGCCCATCACGTCAAGGATCAGGTGAAAATGGGTAAAGGTATGGCGCACCTGCCCCAGCGGTTGCCAGGGGGCGGCAAGCGGTGCCTCTCCGCCGGCGCCATCCCATGGCGTGCCCGGCCAGCCCAGCATGCCACCAAGCAGGCCCTTGTCAGGCCGGCGTTCCAGTAGCAGTGCCCCGTCTGTGCGCCGGGCGATCCAGATCATGCCATGGCGTGTCGGTGTTGCGGCCTTTGGTGTCTTGGCAGGCAGGCTGGCCGCGATCCCGGCCTTGCGGGCGGCGCACCCCGCCATCCAGGGGCAGATGCCGCAGGCCGGGCTGCGCGGGGTGCAGATGGTTGCGCCAAGGTCCATCACGGCCTGCGCATAATCGCCGGGCCGCAGCGCCGGTGTCAGCCGCGCAGCAAGTGCCGAGAGTTCAGGTTTTGCTGCAGGCAAGGGCGTGGTCACGGCGAACATCCGGGCCATGACACGCTCGACATTGCCATCGACCACGGCGGCTGGCAGATCATGCGCGATGGCGGCAATCGCCGCCGCCGTATAGGGACCAATGCCGGGCAGGCTGCGCAACCCTTCGACCGTGGCGGGAAAGCGACCGTCATGCGCCGCAACCACGGCACGCGCACAGGCCAACAGGTTGCGCGCCCTTGCGTAATAGCCAAGCCCCGCCCATTCCGCCATCACGTCGGCATCCGCCGCCGCCGCCAGGGCGGCCACATTGGGCCAGCGCAGAGTAAAGCGTTGGAAATAATCGCGCACGGCTGCAACTGTTGTTTGTTGCAACATCACTTCTGACAACCAGACACGATAGGGATCAGGCTGCACACCTGCCTTGCGCGCCGAAGGGGGCACGCGCCACGGCATCGCGCGGGCATGGACATCGTACCAGTCCAGCAGCCGGGCTGCCAATTCACCATCCTCTATTGCCTGCACCTTGTCCCCACGCTGGCGGCCCGTTGCCGATAGGCTATGATAGCGGCGAATCCCGCAGGAAAAAGATGGTCAGCCGCAAACCCCTTCCACCACCCAATACCGCGCGCCGCCTGCGTGGCTTTGAAGCCGCCGCCGGGCTGCTGAAAGAACCGATCCGCAGTGTCGGCGAATCGCGCGGTTTTGCTGTCAGTCGCCTGCTGACAGACTGGGCCACGATCGTGGGCGAAGACCTTGCCAGCGCAACCCTGCCCGTCAAGATCAGCTATGGCCGCGAAGGGCTGGGCGCGACCTTGACGATTCTGACCAGTTCAGCGCGCGCGCCACTGGTGCAGATGGAAACACCGCGCATCCGTGACCGGGTGAACGCCTGCTATGG
>JALOSO010000003.1 GCA_025458385.1 Paracoccaceae bacterium
CGCTGACGGGGATGTCTTGGTCAGGTCATATCCTGGAGCCACTGTCACGATGTCAGGGTTTGTCAGCGTATTGCCGATGCGGAAATCCCAGAAATTGTCGTTCGGATCGCGGTCAAAGATCTGCGAGGTCGTGCGGCCAGTCGTCAGGATATTGTTCAGCAGCGCTGCATTGGTGGAACTGACCCAGCCGGTATTATAGGTGTTGTTGGTAAACCCGGTGCGGAACCCAAGGCTGGTCGTGCCCGCGGTATTGGTGATTTCGGTCTGCACGGTTGACCAGTTGGCAACGTCAAACCCGTTTACCCGCAGCGTGATGTCGTTGAAATCAAACTCACCGGCACCCGTATCACCATCCTGCGCGGTAAAGCGCACATACATCTGCGCAATCGAGCCGCCGAAATATGTCGAACAGCTTGATGCCCCGCAATCCAGCGCAATCGGGTTGTTGATGGTGAAAGGGTTGCCCTGAAATGCTGTCGGCGTGCCAGAGTTGTTAAAGCCTTGGAATGCCCCGGTCGGATCGGAAAACTGGTAATAGGCGTTGCCATTTGCCCCGACCATCACGATCGCCACGCCTCCGGCCTCGGGGTAGCCCGTGGGCAGACGCAGGCTGGTGCCTGGAACGTTCATGGTAAAGTTGGTGGCCAGCGCCTGGGTCAATGACAAGAAGACCAGCAGCAAACCTGCCAGCGCATGCCGAATTGCCCCCGCTGTGACAAACCGGGAAAGACCCACCTACCGCCTCACTGTCTTGCAAAAAGGCTTTGCCGCCTTTTTTGCGTGTGTTCACGCCTTGGTTGCAAGGATGAAACAGAACGTTAAACCCGGCAAGGGGGAAAGTCGCCGAACGCGCATCATCCCCCGGCGGACGAATAAGGTGTTGCAAAAGGGGCCCGCCTTGGGCCCCTTTCCTTTGGTTCTATTCGGCCGCGTGCGGCGCCGTGCGCCCGGCCTTGGCCACCAACCGGCCCTCCAGTTCAGCCAGCCTGTCACGCAGTGCGGCGTTCTCACCCCCGACGCGGTTGATCCGCTCGGCAAGGACCGCCGCTTCGGGGGCTTCAGGCTCCTGTTCCTTTTTCCCGACAAACCGCCCGAACATCCAGGACAGCAAGCGCGAGAAATCATCCATGATCAGGTAAAATGCCGGCACGACCACAAGGCTGAGAACAGTTGACACGATGATCCCGCCGATCACGGCAATGGCCATCGGCGCGCGGAAAGATCCGCCTTCACCGACGCCGAGTGCTGAAGGCAGCATCCCGGCCGACATGGCAATCGAGGTCATCACGATGGGACGCGCGCGCTTGTGCCCGGCCTCGATGATCGCCGACATGCGATCAAGCCCGCGGGCGCGCATTTCGACGGCAAAGTCGACCAGCAGGATCGCGTTCTTGGTGACGATCCCCATCAGCATCAGCAGTCCGATCAGCACGGGCATGGACAGGGGGTTGTTGGTGATGATCAGCGCGGCCGCCACCCCGCCAATGGCCAGCGGCAGCGAGAACAGGATGGTAAAGGGCTGGATCACCGACTTGAACAGCAAGATCAGCACCATCAGCATCAACAGCAGGCCAAGCACCATGGCGTTGCGGAAACTTGACAGCAGTTCAGCCTGTACCTCGGCATCACCGGCGGGCACGACACGCACACCCGGCGGCAGGTTGACCGAATTCACGATCTCGACAAAGCGCGCAGTGGCACTGTCAAGGGCCACGCCCAGCGGCAGGTCTGCCCCGATGGTTGCCACGCGTTCACGGTTCAGCCGCTTGACCGTCGCTGGCCCCTCGGCGACGACGATATCTGCAACAGAGGACAGGGGAACAGTGCCGCCCTGTGCTGTCTGCATCTGCAGATTGCCGATGCGCAGGATATCTTCGCGTGTGGCGTCATTCAGGCGCACCCGCACCGGAACCAGCCGGTTGTCAATGGAAAGCTTGGCCAGCGCCGCATCAACATCACCAATCGTTGCCACACGCACGACGCCGGCAATCGCCTCGGTCGTGATGCCAAGGCGGGCGGCCTCTTCCAGACGCGGGGTGATCTGGATTTCCGGCCGCGGCAGTGCCGCGTCGGTGGACACGTTCAGCAACAGGGGTTCTGTCGCCATCGCACGTTCCAGTTGCTGGATTGCGGTGTTCAGATTTTCTTCATCCGCCGAAAGGATGTTGAAGGCAATCGGGCGTCCGCCCGGCCCGCCGCCACCCTGCAGCTTGATCGCGCGCACATCCGGAATTGACGCGAGACGTTCGAACACCTCGATCTCGATCTCGTTCTGTGGCCGGATGCGCCCCCGCACCTCGGCCTCGGGCAACCAGGGACCGATCAGGGGAATTTTCTGCCCAAGGTCCGAGAATTTGCGTGCAAGGCCGTTGTCAAGGTTATCAAGAATGACCGCAATGCTGGCGCGGCGGACGTCCACCTCGCCCAGCGGGGTTGATCCGCCGGTCACCAGAATGCGGTTCACCCCGTCAACATCGGCAATGGCGGCGCGCATCGCCTCGGTCGTGCGGTCCGTTTCGGCAAGGCTTGATCCGGGCGGCAGTTCGACGGAAATCGTGATGCGGCTTTCATCCTCGGGCGGGAACAGGCTGCCGGGCACCTGCGCCATGAAATAGACCGACACGCCAACCAGAAAAACCGAGATCACCAGCGTGATATAGTAGACGGGAAAGCGCAGGCCGACGCGCGGCAGATGGGCCACCATGGTGGTATGCCGGACAAACCACAGATAGCCACGCATGATGGGGCCATCGTCATTGTGCTTTTCGTCGGCATCCTTGGCGCGCATCAGATAGGCCGCCATCAACGGCGTGATCAGACGCGCCACCAGCAGCGAAAACAGCACAGCCACGGCAACGGTCAGGCCGAATTGCCGGAAATACTGACCCGGAATGCCGGGCATGAAAGAGACGGGCACAAAGACCGCGACAATCGTCATGGTGGTTGCAATGACCGCCAGCCCGATTTCATCCGCAGCCTCGATGGCCGCGCGATAAGGGGTCTTGCCCATACGGATATGGCGGGCAATGTTTTCAACCTCGACAATCGCGTCATCGACCAGAATGCCGGTGCCCAGAACGTCGGGATCGCCGACAGCGGCAAGGCCACGGCGGAAATCATCGTCGCCCGCCAGTTCTTGAGGAACAGCAGCACCACGATCACCGCAAGGACGGCCCCTTCGATCAGCGTGTGCAGCGCAGCCTCGTAATTGCCAAAGGTGTAGAAGACCGTGTCATCGATCATGGTGATGCTGACATCGGGATGGGCGGCGCGCACCTCATCCAGGGCCTTTTCGGCGACTTCGGTTGCGCTGACGTCCGACGCGCCCTTGGCCCGGAAAACGCCCAGAGACACGGTCGGCGCACCATCGGTGCGGGTGAAGGAGCGTGGTTCCTCATAGGTGTCAATGATCTCACCCAGCTGCGACAGGCGCACATGCTGGCCGGATGGCAGGGCGATCGAAGTATTGGCCAGCTGTTCGACCGTGGCCTGATCGCCCAGCGTCCGGATCGCCTGTTCGGTTCCCGCAATCTCGGACCGGCCTGAACCCAGGTCAGCATTGGTCTGGCGCAATTGCTGGCTGACCTGCAGCGCGGTGATACCGTAGCTGCCCATCTTGATCGGGTCGAGTTCGATGCGGATTTCGCGTTCCGCGCCGCCATAACGGTCAACCCGGCCAATGCCGGGCTTGCCTTGCAAGGCACGGGTGACCGTATCATCGACAAACCAGCTCAGCTCTTCGACCGTCATGTTTGACGACGAGATCGCATAGGTACGGATCGCCCCACCTTCGACATCGATCCGGTTGACAATCGGCGCTTCGATTGCGCCAGGCAAATCGCCCCGGATTTCGTCAATCGCGTCTTTTACATCCTGCACCGCCGTTGCGGTTTCGACGCTCATCAGGAACTCGACCACCGTGTTCGACATGCCGTCCGTCACGGTGGATGTGACGTTCTTGACCCCGGTAATCCCGGCCACCGCGTCTTCGATTTCCTTGGTGATCTGCGATTCCATTTCGGCGGGGGCGGCACCTGACTGCACCACCGTGACCGAGACCAGCGGCACGTCGATATTGGGAAACCGGGTGATCGGCAGGGCAAAAAAGGCCTGCACCCCAACGATCATCAGCAGAAAGAACGCAAGCAGGGGTGCGACCGGATTCCGGATCGACCAGGCTGAAAAATTCATCGCTCCGCTCCGTCAGTTGGAGGTTGCGGTGACGGGATTGATCCGGTCACCGTCACGCACAAAAGCCCCGGCCTTGGTGACGACCATGTCGCCAATGGCCAATCCCTGCAGAATCTCGACCATGGCCCCGTCACGGATGCCAGGCGTCACCGTCACGCGCGATACCATCCCGTCCGTGACCTTCATCACCGCAGGCTGACCTTCGGCTGACCCAAGGGCCGTGGCCGGAATCGCAGGCGCAAGGCTTTCGCCGACAATGATTTCCGCCTCGGCAAACATGCCAGAGCGGACATTCGCACCTTCGGCAATGCTGATGCGCACGCGGCCCAGTCGGGTGGTGGCGTCGATTGACGGCTCAACCAGACGCACCGTGCCAACCAGCGGTTCGGCTACGCCAACCAGGCGCAGGCTGGCGGGTTGCCCGACGGAAAGGCGCAGCAAATCAACCTCGGCCACATCGCCGCGCAGCTCCAGTTCATTGTTCTTGACGATCACGAACATCGGCTGGCCAGCCGCCGTTGCCACACTGCCCAGCGTTGCATTGCGCTCGACCACCTCACCGGCCACCGGGGCCACCACCTGTGTGCGCTGCAGGCTAAGCTCGGCATTGGCCATCTGTGCCTCGACCAATGCCACCTGCGCACGCGCGGCCTCAAGCGATTGGGCGGCAACGGTCACGCGGGCTGTGGCCGAGATGGCGTTGGCCGCCGCTGTATCGGCAGCAGCCTGGCTTGCGGCGCCTTGTTCGCGCAGGGCTGCCGTGCGTTCATTCACGCGCACGGCCTCATCCGCGGCACTTCTGGCTTCCAGCATCTGCGCTTCGGCCTGGGCAATCGTCGCACGGGCCGAGGCGAGCGAGGCATTTGTCTGGCTCAACTGCAGTTCAAGCGTTGTCTTTGACAACGTTGCCAGTACCTGCCCGGCAGCGACCAGATCACCCACGTCCGCCTGCAGGGTTTCAATCGGCTGCCCCTCAATCAGCGGGGCCACCTGCACCCGTTCAACGGGGCCGATCAGCCCCGATACGATCACCCGGTCCTTCAGGGCCATCGCGGCCACCGTCGAGACTGTGATAGCCGGAAGCACTTCGGCCACGGCCGCCGGCGCGGCATCGGTTGCGCCCGCTTCGGCTGTGTCGGCCCGCAGCCCCTGTGGCAGGACAGCGGCAGTCATCATCATCAACAGGCCCAGGCCCAGAACATCACCGCGCATCGTCACTGCCTTTTCCTGTTGCAAGAACGTCGTCCAAAATCCGGTCGATGGCCCGCTGAACCTGCACCATCAGGTCCGCATGCATCGACGTTGTATTCGCCGTGGTCATCACGGCCGTCTTTACCATCAGCACAATGAACTGCGCCTGACCGATAAACCGCTGCTGCGCCTCGGCGTCGACCATGCCCAGAACGCGGGCAAACACGGTGCATATGTGTCCGGTGATCTGCTGTTCCATCTGCGCCGAAAGCGCGGCGATCTCGGGCTTGCGCATGGCTGCTGCGGTGATTTCGGCCCAGACCCGGCCATCATCGGCGCAAGCCGCCTCTTCGTACAGGCGATAGCGGATCATTTCCCGCAGCATCTGCATCGGGTCAGGCGAGTTCAGGATCTGGCCAAAATCAGCCTGCATTTCCTGCATGTCTGCCGCGATCAGCGCCTCGACCATCGCAGCCTTTGACGGGAAATAACGGTAAAAGTTTCCCACGCTCATCCCGGCGCTGCGCGCCAAATCCTGCATTGACGCGCCATCGAACCCCTTTTCGGCAAAGGCGGTACGCGCGCGTCCCAATATCTCGGCGATGCGCAAGTCTTGCGCGGGGATGGGTGCAGTCATCGGATTTCCAGCGCTGCAGGGCAGCAGAATGAACGTTCATTCACGCATTTACGCCGATATCCGGGAAGGTCAAGGAAATTGACTGTTTCTGGTCATTTTTGGCTGGTCCGTCGCGCGATGTGCCTGAATTGCGGGCTGCATGCTTGCACAGGGGCCGAAGTCACACCATTGTGAGGGGGTGGGGAACAAGCGACTTCCCTCTGATTTCAGGAGACTTTGATGAACCAACCCTTTGACATCAATAATCTGATCGGCGGCAATCTTGTCTGGCTGGTCATCGCGCTTTTCATCATCATCTGCATCTTTCTGGGCGTGCGGGTGGTGCCACAATCAGAAAAACATGTGGTCGAGCGTTTTGGACGGCTCCGCTCGGTGCTGGGGCCGGGGCTGAACTTTGTGGTTCCTTTCCTTGACCGGATTGCCCACAAGGTCAGCATTCTGGAACGGCAGCTGCCGACGGCCAGCCAGGACGCGATCACGGCAGACAACGTGCTGGTCAAGGTTGAAACCTCGGTCTTTTACCGGATCACGGAACCGGAAAAGACCGTTTACCGGATCCGCGATGTGGATGCTGCCATTGCAACGACGGTTGCGGGGATTGTGCGATCTGAAATCGGGAAGCTAGAACTGGATCAGGTACAGTCGAACCGCAGCCAGTTGATTGAACGGGTGCGCGAACAGGTCAGCGCGATGGTCGATGACTGGGGGGTCGAGGTGACGCGGGCCGAAATCCTTGACGTGAACCTGGATGATGCCACGCGGTCGGCGATGCTGCAGCAGCTGAACGCAGAGCGGGCACGCCGGGCACAGGTGACCGAGGCCGAGGGGAAAAAGCGGGCCGTGGAACTGAACGCGGATGCCGAGCTGTATGCAGCCGAGCAAGAGGCAAAGGCACGCCGGGTTCTGGCCGACGCCGAGGCCTATGCAACCAGCACGATTGCCGAAGCGATCAAGGAAAACGGGATCGAGGCCGCGCAGTATCAGGTGGCACTGAAGCAGGTTGAGGCGCTGACGGCGGTTGGCGCAGGGCCGGGCAAGCAGACAATCCTGGTCCCTGCCAACGCACTGGAGGCGTTCGGCAATGCCTTCAACATGCTGAAAGGGCGCAGCTGATGTGGACAACCTGGTGGGTCTGGATTGTTGGCGGTTTTGCACTGGGCGTCCTTGAGGTGCTGGTGCCCGGCTACATCTTCCTTGGCTTTGCCGTGGGGGCAGTCTTGACGGGTATCCTGCTTGGCACCGGCCTTCTCGGTTCCAGCTTTACCGTGACGATGCTGATCTTTTCGCTGGCCTCGCTGGCGGCGTGGTATCTTTTGCGTGCCACGCTCAGCCGCCACGAAGGCCAGGTGAAAATCTGGCACAAGGACGTGAATGACTGATTTCCACGGATGCAAGGGCGCGTTCCTTTGCGGGGATCGCGTTCTTTGCTATCTGCGGGATGACAAGCCCGGCATCCCCTTCCCCGGCCACTGGGATTTGCCCGGTGGCGGGCGTGAAGGATCAGAATCGCCCACAGCCTGCCTGCTGCGCGAGATGGAGGAAGAGTTTGGCCTTCGCCTGCCGGCAGATCGCCTTGTCTGGCAACGCGGCTATGAATGGTCGCAAGACCCGAACGTGATGCTTTGGTTCTTTGGCGGCTTTCTGACGCCCCGGGACATCGCCGATATACGCTTTGGCGACGAGGGGCAGGCATGGCAGATGATGCCGATTGCGCAATTCCTGACGCATGAAATGGCGGTGCCACATCTGAAAGTCCGGCTTGCGATCTGGCTGCGTGAAACCGGGGCCGCGGAACGCTGACCGGTCAGAACCAAAGACCTTGATCAGCCATCAGGTGCCTGATCCCAGTTCTGCGACCACCGCCCTTGCGGCCGCCGCCGGATCATCTGCCTGCCAGATCGGACGGCCAACCACGATATGGTCTGCCCCGTCGGCAATCGCCTGTGCCGGTGTCGCGATGCGCTTTTGGTCACCAAGGGCCGCGCCAGCGGGCCGCACGCCGGGCGTGACGATCAGCTTGCCCCTGGCCTGCGGCAGGGCGCGGATCATCGCTGCCTCTTGCGGGCTGGCGATCACGCCATCGGCCCCTGCCTCTAACGCGCGGGCCGCGCGTTCCAGCGTAATCTGGGCAATTTCCCCGGCCTTGATCAGGTTGGCGTCAAGGTCGGCACGATCAAGCGAGGTCAGCACCGTCACGGCCAGGATTTTCAGGCCCGAACCACCCTTGCCCACGGCTGCGGCACGCACGACCTGCGGGTCACCATGCACGGTCAGGAAATCAAGATCGTATTGGGCAATGCCACGCACGGCGGCCTCGATCGTTGCGCCGATATCGAACAGCTTGAGGTCAAGAAACACCCGCTTGCCATGCGCGGCCTTCAATTCATTCGCCAGTGCAAAGCCACCGCCCGTCAGCATGCCCAGGCCGACCTTGTAGAACGACACGGCATCGCCCAGCCGACCGGCCATCGCCAGCCCGGCCACCACATTGGGCACATCAAGCGCCACGATCAACCGGTCATCCGCCATGATTGCCCCCTGCTGCTTTCGGCGGAGGCATGCCTGCCATGCGCCCGCCTGTCAATGCCGCAGCTTGATATTCGCCTTTACCGGGTACGGGGGCAATTGACAGGCCGGGGCATTTGCGGGGATTCTTGGGGCAAAACAGGACAGGGGCAGGCAATGGACATCAACCTCAGCTTTGAGCGGCCACATGAAGGGCCAGAGTCCGGCCCGGTGACGGTGGGCTGGTTCCTGTCAAAGGACAAGGGGGCTGTGCTGTTCGATGCGCCCGAACGGATCATCTTTCGTCAGACGAACAAGACACATGCCAAATCGGCCAGCCGCTGTCCGGCGGTGATCCAGATGGAAAGCCGGTATTTCATGGTGAAATGCCCGTTTGACATTCATGTCGGGTTTCAGCGCGACAAGGATGGCAAGGGCCAGCTGGTCAACCGCGCGGGTGCGGCAAGCCCGATCCGGGGCAACAAGCTGGGTGAGGTGCTGACGCTGGTGAACGAGGCCGAATGGCGGTATCCGGATCGCCCGACGATCCAGCTGGTGCTGCCCTACTGCCTGATTGCCGATGAAATGGTCTACATGACCCAGCTTGGCACCTTTGCGCATTACCGGCCAGACCCGCTGCCGGGCACCATCTTTGGGGGGCGCTTTCCGATCAATGTCTGGCCGCGCCCGATCATGTGGGCCTTCGAATGGCATGAACCACAAAAGGACATCATCCTGCGGCGTGGCGAGCCTTTGTTCTATCTGCAGTTCGAGGCAGCAGGGCCTGACCGCCCTGTCCAACTGGTCGAGGCGGAGAAGACGCCGGAACTGGAAGCCTATCTGGAAAAGATCTCGGGCGTCGTGAACTATGTCAGCCAGACCTTCAGCCTGTTCAAGGCGGCCGAGGCCGTGCGGCCAAAGCGGCTGGTGACACCCAAGGTGCGCCCGTGAAATCCCTGCTTTGCATCTGGGATGTGGCGCGTGCAGAAGAACAGGTTCTGCTTGTTGCCGAGACCCGGATTGAGGCGCCGAACTGGGATCCGGATGGATCGAACCTGCTGATCAATGGTGGCGGGCGCCTGATGCGCGTACCGCTGGACAATCCGCGGCTGATCCCGGTGAACACAGGTTTTGCGGTGCGCTGCAACAATGACCATGGCATCAGTCCGGATGGGGCGACCATCGTGCTGTCGCACCATACGGAACGCGGGTCCGAGATTTTCCGCATGCCTGCGTCGGGCGGCACGCCTGCGCCTGTCACCCACCATGCACCAAGCTGGTACCATGGCTGGTCACCTGACGGCACAACGCTGACCTATGTCGGCGCAAGGGATGGCAGCCGGGTGGTTGATGTTTTCACGATCCCGGTCAGTGGCGGCACGGAAACCCGTCTGACCCGGGGCGAAGGCCATTGTGACGGACCGGATTTCTCGGCCGATGGGAAAAGCATCTATTACAACTGCGATCGCGCGGGGCATGCGCAGATCTGGGTGATGGACGCTGACGGTGCCAATCAGCGCATGCTGTTTGCCGATGACCTTGTGAACTGGTTCCCGCATCCGTCGCCCTGTGGCCGGCATCTGGTCTATCTTGCTTATCCGCCTGCCACACTTGGCCACCCCGCAAACCTGCCGGTTGCGCTGGTGCTGTGCAAGCCTGATGGAACAGACCGCCGTCGCATTCTGGAATTCAACGGGGGGCAAGGCACGATCAACGTCACAAGCTGGCGTGCCGATGGCGGGGCCTTTGCCTATGTTCGCTACGAAAGCTGACGCGCGCCATGGGCCAAGGCCATGCCGTTTCCCATGGCGCAGATCAGGGATGCTGGCGGCGGATCAGGCGCTTGATCGACCGGCCGCCAAGGTATCCGAACACCAGCATGGGCAGGCCGATCAACTCAACCATCGCGGGGCCGGGCGGCAGGCCGCGATAGGCAAACGCCGCAATCACAAGGCCGGTTCCGGCAAGGCTGGCCAGCAGCCAGAACTTCAGCTCGGCCCGTGTCGGACCATGGCGATAGGGGTTTGGCGGTTCCTGCGACATCTGACCCTTCTTCGTTTTGGTGCCAACCGACTGCTTACCAAATGATACGTGGCTGCAGCCCGACCAGTTTCATTTGCCCGACCGATCCCATTGACGCAACGCTGCGGGCATGATTCTGTCGTGCCATGAACCGACGTATCGCGCCTTTTTGGATCGTGGCAGGCCTTATCCTGCTGACGGCAGCCTATCTTCTGTTCATCGGGCGAGAGCCGATCTGCAAATGCGGCTACATCAAGCTGTGGCATGGCGAGGTTGTCAGTTCCGAGAATTCGCAACACATCAGTGACTGGTACACGCCATCACATGTGATCCACGGATTTCTGTTCTTTGGTCTGTTATGGCTGGTGGCACGGCAGTTGTCGCTGGGCTGGCGACTGGCGATTGCAACGCTGATCGAGGCCGCCTGGGAGATTGTCGAGAATTCGGACGCGGTCATCGAGCGCTATCGCACAGTGACCATATCGCTTGATTACTATGGCGACAGCGTGCTGAACGTGGTGGCCGACATCACGGCAATGATCATCGGCTTTTTCCTGGCAAGCCGTCTTCCGGTCTGGGCGACCGTGGCGCTGATCATCCTGTTCGAGGCGACAACGATCCTGCTGATCCGCGATGGGCTGGCGCTGAATGTGCTGATGCTGCTTTACCCGCTGGAGAGCGTGGCCACCTGGCAGGCGGGGCGCTGATCACTGGCGCAGGGCGGGGCGGCCAAGGGTATAGCCGGCAATTGCCGTGATCAGCGTCACCGTCGCCACAATCCAGAAGAAACCGGTCTGGCCAAAGGCGGGCATCAGGCCAGCAAGAATTAGCGGGGCAAATATCCCGCCGACCAGACCGGCCGCAATGATCGTGGGGCTGACGCGCGGATCATCACCCATGGCGCGGGCGGCGGCGACATAAAAGCCGGGAAAGAACAGGCCGACGCAGGCCCCCATCAGAACAAAGAACAGACCGGCGTCAATCACGGCGGCGCAGACGGCAAAGACGGCGGACAGCAGCAGGGCAACAAGGTAGATCGTAAAGGACGGGATACGGTCGGCGATAAAGACCAGCATGATGCGGGCACAGAGAAAAGCCACGAAAAACAGCGACAAAAGCTGGGCCGCGTGATCTTCGTCGATACCGCTGGCGATCAGCGCGGTCGGGCCAAGGCCGATCAGGCTTGCCTCCATCCCGATGCTGAAGACGGCGAGGGTCATCAGGCCAAGACGCGGGTTGAACCGGCCTGCCGCGCGGGCGACCGGGGCCGCTTCGCGCGTCACAAGCCCGGCGGTCAGCCAGCAGGCGACGGCGATCAGGGCAACAAGGCCGAAGGTCAGGGGGATTGACCGCCCAAGCCAGACATAGACCAGCGGAATGGCAATGGCACCGAAGGCAAAAGTTGCGTTCAGCAGGCTAAGCATGGCACCGCCACGCGGCCCGAAGGCGCGCATGATGCGTGGATTGAAGACTGCGGTGGCCAGACCATAGCCGGCACCAAAAATCAGGGCCCCAAGCAAGGTAACGGCAAAGCCGTATCCCAGCACGACAAGGCCCGCACCAATTGCCATCGGGGCAAGTGCATGCCTTGGGCCAAACGCCTCGCCTTTCCAGTACATCGCCGCAACGCCCAGTCCACATCCCACCCAATGGGCCGAGATCAGAAAACCGGCCGCAGCCTCGGTCAGACCAAAGCTGCGCTGGAATTCCGGCAAGGCAGGCCCATAGACCGAAGCCCCGGCGCCCATCATCACAAAGGAAACAACCCCGACAGCAAGCAGGGTCAGGTTGGCGCGCGAAGAATCTTGCATGATCAGTCCAAGGGGGATTTGTGCCCCTGTCTTCCCTCTGCGGGCCGATGTCAACGTCAAGCGGGACGTGTCCTTGCCGACGGGGCCACCTTTGGTTGCGGGGGTTATCGCAAGGCGCGCCCCTTGATGATGGCATCCTTGCCAAAGCGCGCCTTGATGGCGTCGGTTGCGCGTTCGGCGGCCGCACGACGCCCTGCATCGGGGTCAAGCAAATCTGACAACCGGTCTGCCGTGTCGGCGGGGCAAAGATCACTGATGCCAACCCCGATCAGCCGGAATGGCCCGGGCGTTGCAACCGCGTCAAACAACTGGCGCGCGATGCGGTAGATCCGCTCGGCCATCTGGGTCGGGTCAGGCAGGGCCTGCCGACGACTGACCAGCTGAAAATCCCCGCGCTTGAGTTTCAACGTGACGGTGCGCCCGGCAAGCCCCTTGGCCTTGGCCCGGTCGGACACCTGTTCAGCCAGGCGCCAGAGATGGCCATCAAGCAGTTCAAGGTCAGATGTATCATCGTGAAAGGTGGTTTCCTTTGAAATCGACTTCAGCTTTTCATCGCGACTGACCATCCGCCTGTCCTGACCCCGGGCCAGCGACCAAAGCCGGTCGCCCATACTGCCAAAGCGCGCGGTCAGGTCTTGCCTGTCCCACCGCAGAAGATCGGTGATCGTACGGATACCGGCGGCCTCAAGGGCGGCCTGGGTCGCCGTGCCCACGCCCCAGATCACCCGCACAGGCTGTCGGGCCAGAAACGTCTGGGTTTCAGCCTGCCCGATGACGGAAAAGCCCCTGGGCTTGTCAATGTCTGAAGCGATCTTGGCCAGAAACTTGTTATGGCTCAGGCCGATTGACCCTGACAGGCCAAGTTCGGCTTCCATCCGGCGCACCAGCCCGGCAAGCAGGATGGCCGGCGGTGCACCGTGCAGGCGGGCTGTCCCGGACAGATCCATAAAGGCCTCATCCAGGGACAGGGGTTCGATCTGGGGCGTCAGTGCCTCGATCATCGCCATGATCTGGCGCGAAACAGCGGCATAGACCTGAATGCGCGGCTTGACGACGACAGCCTCTGGGCACAGGCGCAGGGCCTGAAACATCGGCATGGCAGAGCGTACGCCAGAAATGCGCGCGATGTAGCAGCAGGTTGACACGACGCCGCGGGTTCCACCACCGACGATCACCGGCTTGTCGGCCAAGGCAGGATTATCGCGCTTTTCCACGCTGGCATAAAAGGCGTCGCAATCCATGTGGGCGATTGACAGGTCAAAGAGTTCCGGATGCGCCAGCACACGGGGCGAGCGGCAGTGCGGGCAGCGCGGCCCGTTGTCAAAGGCTGTCAGACAATCGCGGCAGAGGGCAGGCATGCCAAACCTTAGCGGGTTTCGGGGCAGCGGGCGAGAGGCGGTTTTTTCCGGGGGCAGGCAGTTTCAGCGGCTGCAACGGCCTGCAGCGAAAGCAAGGTGATTGCAAATCCGCTTGCGGGGCCAAAGGGGGCAGATTAAGCGGTTGGGCATGAAGCTGCTTTTCCTTGGCGATGTGATGGGCCGCACGGGGCGTGCGACGGTTGCCGAACGGCTGCCAAAGCTGCGGGCCGACTGGGGCCTCGATTTCGTGGTGGTCAATGGCGAGAACGCTTCGGCGGGGGCGGGGCTGACGGGCGAGCATGCGAAGCTCTTGCTGGATGCGGGGGCGGATTGTGTGACGCTGGGTGACCACGCCTTCGATCAAAAGGACATGCACAGCTTCATCGAAGGCGAACCGCGGGTTTTGCGGCCCTTGAACTTTTCCAAGGTGGCACCGGGGCGGGGGGCGCGGGTGTTTACGGCGACACAGGGGCGCAAGGTTCTGGTGGCGCAGGTGCTGGGGCAGGTGTTCATGAAGCGCCCGTTTGATGACCCTTTCAGTGCGATTGAAACGGTGCTGAAGACGAACCCCTTGGGCGGTTCGGTGCAGGCCACGATTGTGGATGTGCATGCAGAGGCGACTTCGGAAAAGATGGCGATGGGGCATTGGTGCGACGGGCAGGCATCTTTGGTGGTTGGCACGCATACGCATGTGCCGACGGGCGATGCGCAGGTGCTGGACAAGGGCACGGCTTATCTGAGCGATGCGGGGATGTGCGGGGATTACAATTCGGTCATCGGGATGGAGAAGATGGAGCCCTTGCGGCGGTTCATCACGGGCATGTCGAAGGCGCGGTTTGAACCTGCCGAGGGGGACGCGACGCTGTGCGGTGTCTATGTGGAGACGGATGACCGGACGGGGCTGGCTATGCGCGTGCGGATGGTGCGGCAGGGCGGGCGGCTGGAACGGGCGGGGCCGTGAGTGGGGGATCGCGTTGAGTTGCCGGGTGTAGGGGCGGTTGTGCCAGATGGCGCAAAGTAGGTTTAACGACGCGCCGCGCGGGGCAAGGGGCGGAGTTTTGCAAAACTCCGCGCCGGAAAATGCGCATTTTCCGGTCCGATTTCTTCGAAGAAATCGGTTACTCCCGACGTTTGTCATTGAAACTGTCCGCCATGCCGTCTGAACGCTGGCTTTTGATGGGCGTGCTTGTGCTGATGGGCGTGGGCTGGGGGGCGACGCAGCCTTTGGGCAAGATTGCCACGTCGACGGGGCATCAGCCGTTCGGGCTGATCTTCTGGCAGTTGGTGATTTGCGCGCTTGTACTGGGCGCGATCAGCCTGCCGCGTGGAAAGGGCATTGTGCTGCGGCGCGAGGCCTTGGCATTTTATGTGCTCGTTGCCCTGCTGGGTACGCTAATCCCCAATTATACCTTTTACCTGTCCGTTCCGCATCTGCCTGCGGGGATCATGTCGATCATCATCTCGACCGTGCCGATGATGGCCTTTGTGCTGGCGCTTGGGCTGGGCATGGACCGGGTATCGGGCGCGCGGGTGGCGGGGCTGACGCTGGGGTTGACGGGGGTGGCGTTGATTGCGGTGCCGGGGGGAAACCTTGGCGGGGCAAGTGCGGGCTGGCTGCTGGTGGCGCTGGTAGGGCCGCTGTTTTACGCGATGGAGGCGACATATGTGGCGCGCCATGGGACGGCGGGCCTTGATGCGGTGCAGGCGATGTTCGGGGCATCGGTGGTGGGGGCGGTCTTGTGCCTGCCGGTGGCACTGGGCACGGGGCAGTTCTTCAACCCGTTAGGCGCGGCTTGGGGGGCACCGGAATGGGCGCTGGTGGCATCATCAGCGGTGCATGCGGTGGTCTATGCGACCTATGTCTGGCTCGCGGCGCGGGCGGGGTCTGTTTTTGCGGCGCAATGCAGCTATCTGGTCACGGGGATGGGCGTTTTCTGGGCAATGGCGTTGCTGGGTGAGCGGTTTTCGCCATGGGTCTGGCTTGCCCTTGTGGTCATGCTGTCGGGTGTGGCATTGGTGCAGCCGCGAGAAAAGGCGCAGAGGGCCGGACGCGACGTGCAGGGATAAGGACGCCGGATGCTGGGATTTGAACTTTCAGCGGGGGTGCAGCCGATCATGGCCTTGGCCATTCTGGCGGTGATGCTGGTGCTGTTTGTGCGCGAAACCTACCCGGTTGAGGTGACGGCGATTGGCGGGGCGGGGGTGATGCTGGTTTTGGGCATCCTGCCACAGGCGGACCTTGTCAAATCACTGTCGAATGCGGCGCCATGGACGATTGCCTGCATGTTCATCATCGCGGGGGCTTTGGTGCGGACGGGCGCCTTGGGCTGGGCCACGAACATGGCGCTGAAGCTCGTGGAGCGCAGCCCGCGCAAGGGGTTGGCCAGCATTTCCGTGGGGGTGACGGGGATGTCGGCCTTCATGAACAACACGCCCTTGGTGGTGGTGATGATGCCGGTGTTCATGCGGCTGGCGCGCGCGCTGAAGGTATCGCCGTCCAAGCTGATGATCCCTTTGTCCTACATGACGATCCTTGGCGGGACGATGACGCTGATCGGCACGTCAACGAACCTTGTGGTGGACGGGGTGGCCAAGGATCAGGGGCTGGCGCATTTCGGGATTTTCGAGATCACACCCTTGGGGATTTGCTGTGCGCTGATCGGGTTGGTCTATCTGGCGCTGCTCACCGACCGGCTGTTGCCAGAGCGGGACAGTATGGCGGCAATGCTGACAGACCGCAGCCGGATGAAGTTCTTTACCGAAGTGGCAATCCCGGAGGGCAGCCCGTTGATCGGGCAGCGGCCGGATGAAGTGCCGCTGTTCAAGCGCGATTCGATCCGGGTGGTGGATGTGCTGCGCGGCGATGCGTCATTGCGCAGGGCCTTGGCCGAAGTGGTGCTGGAGGCAGGCGACAGGGTGGTGCTGCGCACACCGATGAGCGAGATCCTTGATCTGAAGGACCGCAAGGAAATTCGCGAAGTGGACAAGCTGTCATCGGTGGCGACAAGCACGGTCGAGGTGCTGATCACGCCGGGTTGCCATATGGTGGGGCGCAGCCTTGGCAGCATGCGCTTGCGGCGGCGGTACGGGGTTTATCCGTTGGCGGTGCATCGCAAGAACCAGAACATCGGGCGGCAGTTGGATGATCTGGTGGTGCAGGTGGGCGATACCTTGCTGCTGGAAGGGGCCTTGGCAGATATTCAGCGGCTGGCATCAGAGATGGAACTGGTGGATATCTCAGAGCCGTCTGACCGGGCGTACCGGCGCAGCCATGCGCCGATCGTGGTGGCCGTGCTGGTGGCGGTGGTGGGGCTGTCGGCACTGGATGTGGCGCCGATCCTGTTTCTTGCGATGCTGGGGGTGGCGGTGGTGCTGCTGACGCGCTGCATCGATGCGGATGAGGCGTTCAGTATGGTGGACGGGCGGCTGATGGCGCTGATCTTCGCGATGCTGGCGGTGGGCGCGGGGCTGGAGCATTCGGGGGCGGTGGAGATGATCGTGGCTGCGCTGGCGCCCTATATGGTCGGGTTGCCGCCGTTCGTGCTGATCTTTGTGGTCTATGGGCTGACGTCGTTCCTGACGGAAATCGTGTCAAACAACGCGGTGGCGGTGATCCTGACGCCGATTGTCATTTCGCTGGGGGTGCAGTTGGGCATTGATCCGCGCCCCTTGGTGGTGGCGGTGATGTTCGGGGCCTCGGCGAGTTTTGCGACGCCGATCGGCTATCAGACGAACACGCTGGTCTATGGTCCGGGGGGATACCGGTTTACGGATTTCCTGCGCATCGGGGTGCCGTTGAACCTGACGCTGCTGGTAGCGATGAGCTTTCTGATCCCTGTATTCTTTCCGTTCTGAGGCACGGGCCGTTCAGAGGCGCGGGGTTGCCCTTGGGCTGGGTCGCGGTGTAAAGCGCTTGCGCGTTTACCGGCAAGGGATATCGGATCATGGCAGGCCATTCGAAATGGGCAAACATCCAGCACCGCAAGGGCAAGCAGGACAAGCTGCGGTCAAAGATGTTCTCCAAGTTGGCCAAGGAAATTACGGTGGCGGCGAAGATGGGCATGCCGGACGTGGATATGAACCCGCGTCTGCGCCTTGCAGTGAAGGCGGCGAAAGCGGTGTCGATGCCGAAGGACGTGATCGACCGGGCGATCAAGAAAAGCCAGATGGGCGACGGGGCGGATTACACGGAAATCCGGTACGAGGGCTATGGCGCGGGGGGGATTGCGATCATCGTCGAGGCGATGACGGATAACCTGAACCGCACGGCCAGCAATGTGCGGTCATATTTCAGCAAGGCGGGCGGCAATCTGGGCACGACGGGTTCGGTCAGCCACAGCTTTGACCGGGTGGGCGAGATTTCCTATCCGGCGGCGGCGGGCAGTGCGGATGATGTGATGATGGCGGCGCTGGAAGCGGGCGCGGATGACGTGGAATCGGATGACGAGGGCCATTGGATCTATTGTCAGGTTGAAAACCTGTCCGAGGTTTCGGATGCGCTGGAAAAGGCACTTGGCGAGTCGACAGAATCCAAGCTGATCTGGAAGCCGCAGACGCTGACCGAGGTGGATCTGGACACGGCGCAAAAGCTGATGCGGCTGATCGATCTGCTGGATGAAGACGATGACGTGCAGACAGTGACGCACAACTTTGACATCCCCGAGGATGTGGCGGCGCAACTGGAATAAAGGCTTGGGTGGGGCCGGATCAGGCCCCGCCAGCCTTGCGCGTATCCAGCCGCAACAGATGGTCCAGTGACCAGCGGCCGGGACCGTGGGCAATAATGGCCAGAAAGGCCGCAGCCCAAAGCCCATGGGTGACCCAGGCGGCAGGATAGACGAAGATCTGGATCACGGCCGTCATCCCCAAAAGGCCAAGGGCCGAGAACCGCGTGAACAGGCCCAACACCAGCAGCACCGGCAGGGCGTGTTCGGCCATTGTCGCAAGCACTGCGGCAATGTCGGACGGAATAAGCGGCAGGGCATATTCATTCTCGAACAGGAACCAGGTTGAATCCTTGATGGCAAAGCCGTCAACCTTGGTGCGGCCTGATTGCCAGAACACGACGGCCGGAAAGACGCGCAACGCAAAAGCGACCAGATCGGCAGGCAGCCGCGAAAGGTGGTGGTTCGCCGTATTGATCAAATTTAGCATCAGCATGACTCCGGTTCCAGGAAAAGGCCTGCCTGCATGAGGCGCAGCAAAAGCGGGGTAGGATCATAGCCTGCGTCATAGGCCAGCGCATGGGCTGCGGCATCGGCAAGCGTTTCATGCGCTTGCAGGGCAGACACGAAGGTTGCATCAGCCGGGGAAACCGCCATGACCGGCACCTGAAAGCTGCGATCGCGGTAGATCAGGGCCGTTTCGGGTTGCAGGGTCACCTGCTGCAGGGGGGGGGCGACGGTGGCGGGCTGATTGGCCTGCCAGATCGTGACGGCAGGGTAATCCAATGGCAGCAAGATGACCGAGGCATGCAATACCAGCCTGACAGTGGCAGGGTTGGCTGTGGCAAAGCGGGCGGGGTCTGCGGGGGTGCCATCCGCCGCGTGATAGGCGCAACCCCGGGCATATTCGATCCGTGCGACATCGGCCATGTAAGGGTAGCTGGCCAAGGGCGGAAAGGCCGCCAGAAAGGCGGCGAACCCCTGCCCCCATTCGTGAAGCACGGGCGAATTCGGACGATCCTGTTCCGCATAAACACGCGCCATGGCGGCAAAGAACGCTTGTCCGACAAGCCGCTCAATCACCGGAAACCGTGCAGCAAGGGCCGTTGACAGGCTGACGGCGACATTGTTGCGGTAGACGTCAAAACGGCGGGCAACCTCGGAAAGATCGGGGGCAATCAGACCGGGCGGCAAAGGCCCGCCCCGCAAGGCCATATCAAACGCGCGGGTGAAATCAGCAGACATGGGCCAGCACCGCCCCCTGCCTTGCCAAAATCGTATGGGCGCGGGCGGCCTCGGCGGCCAGAACCGGCCATTCGGGCAGGTCATTGTCCCACTCGATCAGCGTCGGCAAAGGGCCGGTCCGGGCAATGACATCGGCATAAAGCGCCCAGACCGGATCAGCGACAGGGGTGCCGTGGGCATCGATCAACAAGGGACCGGACGGCAGATCTTCGGTCGCATGACCCCCCAGATGCACCTCGGCCACGTGATGCAGCGGGAAGTCCGCCAGATAGCTGGCGGCATTGGTTCGGTGATTGGTCGCCGAGACAAAGACATTGTTCACATCAAGCAGCAGGCCACAGCCGCTGCGCCTGGCGATTTCAGCCAGAAACGCGGTTTCGGGAATGGTCGACTGGGCAAAGGCGACGTAGGTCGACGGGTTTTCCAGCAGCATGCGGCGGCCAAGATACTCTTGCACCTGATCAACATGCGCAACCACGCGGGCAAGGGTTTCTTCGGTGTAAGGCAAAGGCAGCAGATCGTTCAGATAGGCACCGCCATGGCTGGACCAGGCCAGATGTTCGGAAAAGCTTTCGGGTTGATAGCGATCACACAGGATGCGCAGACGTTGCAGATGTGCGTTATCCAGCGGGCTGGAACCCCCGATGGACAGGCCGACCCCGTGGATGGACAATGCGTATCGGGCCCGCAATGCCGAAAGCTGGGCGTGTGGCTGGCCGCCTGCGCCCATATAGTTTTCAGCGTGGACCTCAAGAAAGGCGATATCGCCGGGGCTAGCCATCAGGGCGGCGAAATGGGCTGGCTTGAAGCCGACACCGGGCGCGGGGGGAAGCTTTTGCATGGCGAACCTGTCAGAGTGGGGCAGATGCCGGGCGGTGAGTGACGCACCGCCCGGCCTGCAGCCTTAGGCGGGAAGATCGCGTGTCAGTTCCTCGAGCGCACCCTGACGGGGCGTGCCATCGGCGGCGGCAGGCAATTCCATGGTCAGACAAGTGCCGGCGGGAACCAGTTTCCAGGCATTGCCCTGGTAATCAACGGTCGAAGTACCGGCGCAGGTGGTGCCCGGCCCGGCAGCGCAATCATTGGCACCGGCTTCGGACACACCAAAGCATTTTTCCATGTCACCAGCATGGGCAACGCTGCCCGCCATCATCGTCAGTGCGCAGGCAAGTGAGGCCCCAAGGCCAAGCGTGGTCTTCATTGCGGTCATCGGCATCTCCTTTTGATTGAACAGGAAGGTGCGTTCATCGGCCCTTCACGAGGCATTTCGATGGGATGGCCGCAATGTTACACGCCTCACACAGCGGTGAAGGATGTTTCAGGCACCACAAGTGTGGCCGCGGCAGCGCGCCGGATCGCCTGGGTCAGCGGGGACAGGGCAAGGGCGGACAGGCGACTGAACTGCCAGTGCAATGCCACATCAAGCGGCGTATCGGGCACAAGTTCAACCAGCGCACCGTTGGCCAGATACGCAGCAACAAGGGGCTCCGGGTTCATGGCCCAACCCAGATGCAGCAGGCATGCGGTCACGAAACCTTCGGATGAGGCGAAGCGGTGGGCGGGTAAGGCGCTGTCAAAACCAGTTGCGCGCTGTGCCCATTGGCCCTGAAGCCGATCCTTTTCAGAAAAGACGAGGGCGGGGGCCTGCCGCAGGTTGGCCAGTGTCACACCGTCAGGAAACCAGCGCGCCATGAAGGCCGGCGTTGCCGTTGCGCGATAGCGCAAGGCGCCAAGGGCAATGGTATCGCAGCCTTGCAATGGCCCTGGGACCGAGGTGATGGCGGCAGCAACCTCGCCCCGACGCAGCCAGTCTTGTGCGGCATCCTGATCATCGATGACCAGATCGAACAGAAAACCGGGGGTCGCGGCCAAGGCGGGGATGACCCAGGTGGCAAGACTGTCGGCGTTGATCGCCAGTCGCAGGGTCGCCAGACCATGATCGGGGCGAGGCAGCACATCGGACAGCGTGGTTTCCAGCAGGCTGACCTGATCAAGATGGGCGATCAACCGCAGACCCGTGGGCGTGGCCAGGCAAGGTTGGCCCCGGATCACCAGCAGGGTTCCGATCCGCTCTTCCAGCGCCTTGATCCGCTGCGAGATGGCCGAAGGTGTGACATGCAGCTGTGCGGCGGCACCTTCAAACGATCCGCGCCGATGCACAGCGGCAAGGGCGGCCAGATGAGGATAATCCAGCATCAGTTTTCCTAATCTGGGATGAAGAACATTAACTGGATTGATGCAAGGCATCCGACGTAAGTCAATCCTGCACGTTGAGGGGGCGGAATTCATGATCGAGGCATTGCTGGCAGGATTCGTGCTGAGCTTCAGTCTTATTCTGGCGATTGGGTCGCAGAATGCCTTTGTGTTGCGGCAGGGGCTGCGGCGCGAACATGTGCTGCCGGTGGTGGCTGTCTGCGCTGTTTCGGATGCATTGCTGATTGCCGCCGGGGTGGCCGGGTTTGGCACGATCGCGAAGGCCATGCCGTGGTTTGCCGAGGCAATGCGCTGGCTGGGCGTGGCATTTCTGCTGACCTATGGGGCCTTGCGGTTTCGTGCGGCCTTTCAGGGTGGTGAAGCCCTGCGCCCGGCCGAAGACAGGCGCGCGCCGTTGCGGCAGGTGCTGATGACCTGTCTGTTGCTGACATGGGCCAATCCACATGTCTATCTGGATACGGTTGTGCTGCTGGGGTCGATCTCGGCCCAGCATGCGCCGCATGGGCTGGCCTTTGCCATGGGGGCGGCGGCTGCGTCGGCGACATTCTTTGCATCGCTTGGCTTTGGCGCGCGCCTTTTGGCACCGTTGTTTGCCCAAGCGCGCGCCTGGGTGGTGCTGGAGGTTGTCGTCGGCCTGACGATGTGGCTGATCGCAGCGGGCCTTGCTACGGGCTGAGCGGCCGGGCGGTCAAGGCCGTGCGGGGGCCGGAACCGCAGGATCTGGTGTGGGGGGGCGTTGCGTGCGCAGGGCGCGCAGCGGGCGGGGCGGTTACAGGGGGGTAATGCTGCGCCACTAGGGTTCCGGGTCATTGCCGAACCAGCGGAGAGCCCGATGCCCGATACCTCGCCCATCCTGAACCTGCCCTACATCCAGCCCGCGCAGGCACAAAAACATGTCACGCATAACGAGGCGATCCGGCTGCTGGACATGATCGTGCAGCTGGCCGTCACCAGCCGCAGCCTGACGGTTCCACCGGTGACGCCCGCACTGGGCACGCGCCATATCGTGCCGAATGGGGCAACGGGCGATTGGGCAACGCAGGCGAACAAGATCGCCATCTGGGGCGAAACGGGCTGGGTCTATGTCACACCTTTGGCGGGTTGGCGGGCCTATGTGACAGCCGAGGGGGCAGAGGTCACCTTTACGGGCACAGGTTGGGTGGCCCTGGGCCTGCCGACACAGGTGCCACTGCTGGGCCTGAATGCCACGGCGGATACGACAAATCGCCTGACGGTGTCGGCAGCGGCAACACTTTTGAACAATGCAGGCGCGGGTCATCAGCTGAAGATCAACAAGGCGACTGTGACGGATACGGGCAGTCTTTTGTTCCAGACAGGCTTTTCGGGGCGGGCCGAGATGGGTCTGGCCGGCAATGATGATTTCAGCGTCAAGGTCAGCGCGGATGGGGCGATCTTTGCCACAGCACTGGAGGCCAATGCAGCGACCGGGGCAGTGACACTGCCCCAGCCTGTCAGACTGGGCGGGCAGGCGACAGACCCGGCAAGCCCGGCAAATGGCACGCTTTGGCTGAACACCACGACGGGTGAGATCAAGGCGCGTACGGCGGGGGCAACCATTGCGATTGGGGCCGGCGGGGGAGGCGGCGGCATCAGCGACGGGGACAAGGGCGATGTGACCGTGTCAGCGGGCGGGGCCGTCTGGACGGTGGATGCCGGGGCAATTACCCTGTCCAAGATGGCGGGGCTGGCAAATGGCGCCTTGCTGGGCCGGGCCAGCGCCGGCACGGGCGTGCCCGAAGCGCTGTCGGCCAGTCAGGTGCGCGGGTTGCTGAATGTGGCTGACGGGGCCACAGCCAACGGGACAGATGCCTTTCTGCTGTCGCGCGCCAACCATACGGGCACGCAAGGCATTGCAACGGTCAGCGGCCTGCAGGGCGCACTGGATGGCAAGCAACCCTTGGCGACGGTGCTGACAAACACGACAGCCGCTTTTACGACAGCGCAAGAGTCCAAACTGGCGGGCGTGGCTGCGGGGGCTACGGCAAACGCAACGGATGCGGACCTGCGTGATCGGGCCACGCATACAGGCACGCAATTGGCGGCAACGATCAGCGATCTGGCCGCGGCGGTGGCTGCAACCCCCGCGGTTGCCGCCAACACCGCAAAGGTGACGAACGCAACGCATACCGGCGATGTAACCGGGGCCACGGCGCTGACCATTGCGAATGACGCGGTGTCGAATGCCAAACTGGCCAATATGGCGGCAAACACGGTCAAAGGTGCGGTGTCTGCCGGTGATCCTGTTGACCTGACGCCCGCGCAGGTGCGCACCATGATCAACGTGGCGGATGGGGCTACGGTGAATGCGACAGATGCCGCGCTGCGTGACAGGGCAACCCATACCGGCGCGCAGGCCATTGCGACCGTCACGGGGCTGCAGACCGCGCTTGATGGCAAGCTGGCAGTCGGTGGTGAGGCGGCAACGGTTGCCACGATTGCCGGGCGGGTCAGCGCGGGCACGAATGTGACGCTTTCCGGGGAGGGCACGGCGGCAAGCCCCTTTGTGATCAACGCCGCAGGCGGCGGGGCTGGCACGAACCTGGACTACACCGCAGCGACGCGCGTCATTTCCAGCGACACCGGTACCGATGCGACCCTGCCGCTGGTCACTGCAGCGGACGCGGGCCTTGCACCGGCATCAGGAGGGGGCACAACCAATTTCCTGCGGGCCGACGGCACCTGGGCCGCACCTGCCGGGGGCGGGGCTGCCCCGATGGGACCGGGCGACTGGTGGCAAAGCAACCGTATCACCACATCGATTGCAACCATCGGATTGTTTTCGGGCGCGGCGATCTCGTCTGGCACAAACTCGGCTGCCATCCCTTCTCAGTCGGGCCTTGGCCACAATCCGTTCGGGGCGTTCCTGCGCAGCAGCACCACCGCAAACTCAGGCTATCGCTATAACACGCCTAACCAGACCACGCTGTATTTCGGTGGCGGGGTCGGGTTCAAGTTCCGGGGAAAATTCCTGTGGCGGAATTTTACCAACAATACCGTGCGCATTGGCTTTCAAGACACCAGCACCGCAACCGACGCACAAGACGGCGCATATTTCGACATTGCGGGCAGCACGATTGCCGCCAAGACCGCAACGGCAAACGCCCGGACGCAGGCGCCCTCTACCTATACGGCGGTGCTGGACGCAGTCTATACGTTTGATGTTGATGTGAATGCCGCGGGCACCGAGGCGCGCTTTCGTGTCTATGAAAACCTGCTGTCCACACCCGTGCTTGACCAGACGATCACCACCAACATCCCGACAACCCTTGCGCGGGCGACTGGCGCAGGGATCGTGGCGACCAATTCGGGCACAGTGGCGTCTGACATCGGGGTTCTTTACGAACTGGGGATCGGCACCGTGGCCGGTTTCGACAAGCTGTATCTCTGACGGCCAGACCCCAATCCAACCTGTCTGAAATTCCGCGCGCCCCCGGCACTTGTGCTGCGGGGCGTGTGGTCGTTTGACAGGCCCGATGGCCCCGCTTAGGAAAAGGGGCGAACCATGACAGGATAATGACCAATGCGGATTGCCATGATCGGGACGGGCTATGTGGGCCTTGTCTCTGGCGTATGTTTCTCGGATTTCGGGCATGAGGTCATCTGCGTCGACAAGGACCCCGCCAAGATTGCAGCGCTGCAGGCGGGCCGCACGCCGATTTACGAACCGGGACTTGAGGAATTGATGGCCAAGAACGTGGCGGCAGGACGGCTGTCGTTCACGTTGGATCTGGCGGCGGCGGTGGCAGGGGCGGATGCGGTGTTCATCGCGGTGGGCACGCCGACGCGGCGGGGGTCGGGCCATGCGGACCTGACCTATGTGATGGCGGCGGCGGCGGAAATTGGCGCGGCGCTGACGGGTTATGCGGTGGTGGTGACGAAATCGACGGTGCCGGTGGGCACGAACCGGGCTGTTGCGGCGGCAGTGGCGCAGGCGAACCCGGGGGCGGAATTCGATGTGGCATCGAACCCGGAATTCCTGCGCGAAGGGGCGGCGATTGATGATTTCATGCGGCCGGACCGTGTGGTGATCGGGGCGGAAACGGAGCGGGCGAAGAAGGTGATGGGCGATATCTATCGGCCGCTGTCACTGCGGGAATTCCCGGTGGTTTACACGGGGCTGGAAAGCGCCGAGATGATCAAATACGCGGCCAATGCGTTTCTGGCGACGAAGATCACCTTCATCAATGAAATCGCGGCTTTGTGCGAAAAGGTGGGGGCAGATATCAAGGCGGTGTCCAAGGGCATGGGCATGGACGGGCGCATCGGCAACAAGTTCCTGCATGCGGGGCCGGGCTATGGCGGCAGCTGTTTTCCCAAGGACACCAAGGCCTTGGCGCGGATCGGGCAGGACCACGCGGTGCCGATGCAGATCGTGGAGACGGTCATCAAGGTGAATGACGAGGTCAAGCGCCGGATGATCGACAAGATCGAAGACCTGTGTGACGGCCATCTGCGCGACAAGACGATTGTGGTGCTGGGTGTGACGTTCAAGCCGAACACGGATGACATGCGGGATGCGCCTTCGCTGACGATTGTGCCTGCACTGGTGGGCGCGGGGGCGAAGGTGCGGGTGGTGGACCCGGAAGGCCGGCGCGAAGGCGAAGAGATGCTGCCGGGGGTGGTGTGGTCGGACAACCCCTATGGGGCGGCGAACGGGGCGGATCTGATCGTGATCCTGACGGAGTGGAACGAATTCCGCGCGCTGGATCTGGGGCGGCTGGCGAAAAAGATGACGCATGCGCGGATGGCGGATTTGCGCAACATCTATGCGGCAGATGAGGTGCGGGCGGCGGGGTTCACGGATTATGTGGGGGTGGGGCGGTAGGGGGTTTATCCACCGTTCGGGCCAACACCGAAAACAGGCTTTTGCAAGATGTCGGGATCAGATGGCAATGCGCTGGTACCGGCGGCTGTGGCGGACAAGCCGGTCATTGAAAACCTGATCCAGCTTTATCTGTATGACATGGCGGCGGCCAATCCGTTTCCGGTTGGCGAGGACGGGCGCTATGAATACGGCTTGCTGGACCAGTTCTGGCAGCACCCCTATCTGTTCCGCGTCGGTGGCGAGATTGCAGGCTTTGCGCTGGTGATCGATCATTGCCCGATCACGGGCAGGGACGGCTGCTTTTTCATGGCAGAGTTCTTTGTGATGCGGCCGTATCGGCGGCAGTCGGTTGGGCGCATGATGTTTCGCAAGATATGCGCGTTGCATCCGGGAAGGTGGCATGTGGCGCATCAGACGCAGAATGTGCTGGCCGATACGTTCTGGACGGCGGCCTTTGGTGGCCATAGTGCGCAAACCTTTGGCGCGCGGCATGACGGGGCGGACTGGACCCTGCGCGCGTTTGAGGCTGGTGAGCGGTTGGCGGGGTTTGCGGTTGATGATGGGGAGGAGGGGCGGTAGGGGTTGGCGGCTGGCACAGGCGGTTGGGATCATGGCAGATTTGGCCCGTGACAAATCTGCCCGCGCCTGCCTGCCCGTGGCAGGCGCGGTTCCGCGCCCGCCCAGTCAGGCGCGGGCAGATTGCCAACGTTGAAACCGCGGATGACCTCTTGGCCAAATCGTTGCCGATTTGACCAACAAAACCGATGGTCGATGCACTGCATCGCCCATCAGACGGTTTTGAAGAGGGGGATGCGACGTGGGTTCATGCCCGTTCCGGCATTGCCCGGCCCGCGCAGGTGTGCGCGGGCGTTCGGCATTTGAAATGGTCCACCGGACCATTTCATCCGGGCTGGTAGCCCGGACCATGCCTCACCCTTTTGCCCCCTGCCCACGCGCATAGACATCCTCATAGCGCGTGATGTCATCCTCACCCAGATAGGTGCCTGTCTGCACCTCGATCAGCACCATCGGCACCTTGCCCGGGTTTTCCAGCCGGTGCTTTGCGCCAAGGGGGATGTAGACCGACTGGTTTTCCGTCACCAGGGTCACGCTGGCATCCACCGTCACCCGCGCTGTGCCTGACACCACGATCCAGTGTTCGGCGCGGTGGACATGACTTTGCAGCGAAAGTGCTGCCCCCGGGTGCACCACGATGCGCTTGACCTGAAACCGCTCACCCAGCGCCAGCGTTTCGAACCAGCCCCAGGGGCGGTGATCGCGGGGGAAGGTTTCGGCCTGCCGTGCCCCCTTGGCCTTCAGCGCCGCCACGGCCTGCTTCACCTCTTGCGCCCGGGATTTGTCGGCCACGAGCACCGCGTCCGGCATGGCGATGGCCACGATGTTTTCCAGCCCGATGCCAACCAGCGTTACGCTGTCCGCTTCGCTGCGCAACAAGCTTCCATGACAGTCCATTGCCGTCACTGCCCCCACCAGTACATTGCCCCCCGCATCCGCTGCTGATTCACGCCAGACGGCCTGCCAGTCGCCAAGGTCAGACCAGCCCCCGCCATAGGGCATTGCCACGATGTTTGCCGCCCGCTCCATCACCGCATAATCGATGGAAATGTCGGGAACGGCCGCCCATGCCGCGGCATCCAGCCGCAAGAACCCGATGTCGCGCACCGCATGGTCCAGCGCCTGCTGCACCGGCGGCAGCAGGTCAGGCGCATGTGCCGTCACAGCCGCCAGCAAGGTGTCTGCCCGCATCAGGAAAATGCCCGCGTTCCACAAATGCTGCCCGTCAGCCAGCATCTGCGCCGCCCGCGCGGCTGCTGGCTTTTCGACAAAGGCCCGCAGCGGCACCGGCCTATCACCTGGTGGACCGGCCAGCTGCAACCAGCCATAGCCCGTTTCCGCCCGATCCGGCGTGATGCCGAAGGTGACGATCTGCCCGGCCTCGGCCGCAGGCAGTGCTGCGGCCACTGCCGCCCGAAACGCCGCCGCGTCCGGGATCACATGATCCGACGGTGCCACCAGCAACATCGCTGACGCATCATGCGTGGCCAGATGCAGCGCTGCCGCAAGGATCGCCGGCGCCGTATTGCGCGCGGCAGGCTCAATCATGATGGCCGCCGGGGTGCAGGCAATGTCAGCCAGCGCATCCGCCACGATAAAGCGAAAGTCGCTGTTGGTGACAATGACAGGCGCGGCAAAACCCGGCCCGGCCAAGCGCTGTGCCGCCGCCTGAAACAGCGTCACCTCACCCGTCAGCGGGACAAACTGCTTGGGATAGCTTTTGCGCGACAAGGGCCAAAGGCGGGTGCCCGACCCCCCGCAAAGCAGCACAGGCGTGATCTTGGTCATGGTGTGGTTCCGTCCAGCATTGGCGCGCACCATCAGACAGCGCGCGCGCGCTTGCAAGTCTGTTGGACCAAAGGCCAAGGAAGCCGCGACATTCAAGGCAAACGCCTGATTTTGGCCACGGTTCGGTAACAACCCGCAAAGCATGCCAAGGCACCTTGATCCCGGGTGAAGAAAACGGGGTAAGGTGTGGTGTATTCCATCACAGCCGTCGGGACATTTCTCGACGCGCCAGTAAATATTGTGTCCGGTGTCACGGATCTGGAACTGCGCGGGGAAGGCGCGGCGCTGACGCTTTATGCCACGGGGCGGGCTGGCGGCGGCGTGCTTTCGTTGAACGTGACTTCGGGCATCACGCTGCGCGACTATGTCACCCTGCCCGCAGGCGGTGGCCTTGGCAGCCCGTCACGGTTGGGTTTTGTCGATCTGGCGGCTGGCCCGGCCTTGCTGGTGACAGGTGCGGCGGGCAGTGCCGTGGGCGGCTATCGCCTTGACAGTGACGGCAGCCTGTCAACCGCGACCAGTCTTGCCGGTAGTCCCACCGCCGCTGTCACCGCGCAGGCAACCACCAGTTTTGCGGGTGCGCAATACATCTATCTGGCCCCGGCCGGATCAAACGCGATTGTCGTGGGACAGATCGCCGCGAACGGCACGATGACCACGCTGCAATCGCTGGCCCTTGGCCCGACGGTGACGGGCCGCGATGTCAGTGCGCTGCTGCCGGTCACCGTCGGGGCGCAGCGGATGCTGGTATCAGCTTCGGCCGCACGGAACGAACTTGATGTCTTTGCCATCGGCAATGACGGCCGCCTGTCGCAGATGACAACCTTTGGCGTGGTCGAAGGGCTGTGGACAGCCCAGCCCACCGCCTTGTCATCCGTGGTGATCGAGGGGCTGACCTATCTGGTGCTGGGCGCATCGGGGTCATCGTCGCTGACGGTGCTGCGTCTGGAGGCAACCGGGGCGCTGACGGTGGTCGACCATGTGATCGACACGCTCGACACACGGTTTGACGGGGTTGAAGCGGTGGCAACCGTCACCGCAGATGGGCGGGCCTATGTGCTGGCCGGCGGGGCCGATGACGGTGTGAACCTGTTTTCCATGATGCCGGACGGGCGGCTGGTTCTGGTGGGCAGCGTGCTGAACGGCCCGGGTCTGGGCATGACCAACGTCAGCGCAATCACCGCACGCGCAGCCGGAACCGGCCTTGATGTGTTTGTCGCGGGCGAAGGTGCGGGGATCACACGGCTGCGGGTTGAACTGGGATCGCTGGCCTTGCCGCAAACGGGCAGTGCCCAAGATGACACGCTGGCAGGCGGCGCACTGGGCGATCAGCTATACGGGGGCAGCGGCAATGATCTGCTGTCGGGCGGGGCGGGGCGCGATATCCTGTCGGATGGTGCCGGGCAGGACACGCTGACCGGGGGCAGCGAGGCCGATGTCTTTGTGATGTCCGCAGATGGTGGCAGCGATACGATCACCGATTTTCAGCTGGGGATCGACCGGATCGATCTGTCTGAATGGGGCCGGGTCTATGATCTGTCGGGCCTGACATGGATGGCGCGCAGCAACGGCTTTGCGATCAGTTTCGGCGATGAACTGCTGGAGGTGCGCAGCGCCAATGCCGCCCCCTTGAACGCAAGCCACTTTGTCGCCGCTGATTTCTTTGGCCTGTGGCATCTGACCGGGGCCATTCCCATCGGCTTTGCCCCGCCCCCCGCCAATGGCGGCGCAGATTTTCTGGTGCCGACGGCGGCGGCCGAAACCCTGGACGGCGGCGAGGGGTACGACGTCGTCGATTTTTCCAACGCCGCGCATGCGGTGGTGGCTGACATGCTGTCGCCTGCCGCTGGAACTGGCCTTGCTGCAGGCGATGTCTTTATCGGGATTGACGAAATCTGGGGCACCCGTTTTGCCGACCGGTTGCTGGGCACAACGCAGGCTGAACATCTGCAGGGGCGCAATGGCAATGATGTGCTGACCGGACGCGGGGGCAACGACACGCTGGATGGCGGCAGCGGCGATGATACCTTGCGCCCCGGCAATGGGGCCGCTGTCGTGCTGACGGGTGGGGCAGGCACTGACCTTGCCGATCTTTCGCAAGTGACGGTGGCCGTGCAGGCAAACATTCTGCAGTCAACCATTTCCGGCGGCGTGCAGGGCAGCCTGACCGGTATCGAGCATATCATTGGAACAGCCTTTGATGATGTGCTGACGGGGGGCAGCGGCGCTGACCTTCTGGAAGGCGGGGCGGGGGCTGACCTGATGTTCGGCAGCGGCGGCAATGACCGGCTTTATGCAGACGCCGGCAATGACACCCTGCTGGCCAGCGCCTCGGCCGAAGCGCTGGTTGGCGGGTCAGGCTTTGACTTCGTCGACTTCCGGCATGCGACGGCCGGGGTTGTCCTGAACCTGCAGAACCCCGGCGCGTCAGGCGGGTTTGCCCTGCTCGACACCTATCTGGAAATCGAGGCCTATGTCGGATCAGCCCATGGTGACACGCTGACAGGCACCACCGGGTCTGACTATCTGTATGGCGGGGGGGGCAACGATGTGGTCTTTGGCGGCGGCGGTGATGATCTGCTGTTCGGCGATGACGGCAACGACACGATCACGGCGGGCAGCGGGGCCGAATGGATCTTTGGCGGGGCCGGCTTTGACATGGTTGATTACAGCACAGCGACCGCCGCCGTGCGGATCGATCTGCTTAGCAACTGGACACAGGACTGGGCCGCCACCGGCGACACGCTTTGGGGCATCGACGGCGTTTTCGGATCGCGCTTCAACGATCATGTCTTTGGCTACTTTGGCACGGAACGCCTGCTTGGCGGGGCCGGCAACGACCTGATGCTGGGGCGGCGCGGCAACGATACCATCGATGGCGGCGAAGGCAGCGATACGATCTATGGCGGGCAGGATTCCGAGGTGCTGATCGGCGGGCCCGGGTTCGATTATCTGGCCTATACCAATTCGGACACCGGCCTGATCATCGACATGGTGAACCCCACGGCTGCCAGCGGCTTTGCCTGGGGTGATGTGTTCAGCGGGTTCGAGATGATCATGGGGTCGAATTTCGGCGACACGATCCGGGGGTCGGCGGCGACCGAGGATATCGTCGGCCTTGCCGGGAATGACGTGCTGTCCGGTGGGGGCGGGTTTGACTGGCTGCATGGTGGCGATGGTGATGACACCTTTCTGCCGGGCGCATCGGTTGAAAGCCACTATGGCGGCACCGGGTTCGATGTTGTGGATTTCGGCCAGGCCACCGGGGGGGTGGTGCTGGACCTGCTTTTGCCGGGGTCTACGACTGGCGGCGCAACCTTTGACAGCTTTTACAGTATCGAGGGATTTCGCGGATCACCCCATGCAGATACGCTGCGGGGCGGCAGCGACGGCGATACGTTCTTCGGCATGGGCGGCGATGATCTGCTGATCGGCCGGGGGGGTGGCGATTCGCTCTTTGGTGGGCTTGGGCGTGATACCCTGGTTGCAACGGCCTCGGCCGAATATCTTGACGGGGGCGATGGCGAAGACCTGGTTGATTTCAGCGCCGCAACCGGGGCGCTGTATCTGTTCTTTGCACGCCCCGCGACATGGACAGGCGTTGCCGCCGGTGACGTGCTGGTCAGCATCGAGGGGATCATCGGATCAGCCCATGATGATACGGTCTTCGGCGGCGATACGGCGGAAACCCTGCTGGGCGCCGGGGGGGCCGACCTGTACTATGGCGGCGGCGGTGATGATGTGATCAGCGGCGGCGATGGCAATGACACGCTTTCGGGCGATGCCGGGTCAGATACGCTGTTTGGCGATGCCGGCGCAGACTGGTTCTATGGCGATGGCGGGATCGACTATGTCGCCTATCGCGGCAGCGGCGGGGCGGGTGTCACGGTCGATCTGGAATTTCCAGGCCAAAACACGGGCGAGGCTGCCGGGGATATCTTCATCTCGATCGAAGGGGTGATCGGCACCGCAGCGTCCGATGTGTTGCGCGGCGACGCACAGGTCAATTACCTGCGCGGCGGCAACGGCAATGACACGCTGCAGGGCATGGGCGGCAATGACCAGTTGTTCGGGGGCGCAGGGGCCGACAGTGTCGACGGTGGCGCCGGATTTGACACGATGATCTTTGATGGCGGCGGCGGCGTCATCGTCGATCTGGTCACACCCGCAAACAACCGCTGGGATGCCGCAGGCGATACCTATGTTTCGATCGAATCCTTTGTGGGCAGTGATCATGGCGACGGGTTCTATGGCGATACCGCAGGCAACATCTTTTACGGCGAAGGCGGCAATGATGCGCTGGTCGGGCGCGGCGGGAATGATGTGTTGCTGGGAGGCGCGGGCGATGATTTCCTGAATGGCGGGGCCGGGCTGGACCAGCTTTATGGCGGTGCGGGGGCTGACCGCTTTGTCTTTGGCCGGGGTGATGGCAGCGACCTGATCTATGATTTCTCGGCCATCGCCGGTGACAGGGTGCAGGTCATGGCCAGCCTTGCCACCGGGGCCGTGACGGCCGCAGATGTCGTGCAACTTTACGGGCGCATGTCGGGCGGCGTGGCCACACTCGATTTCGGCGCCGGTGACCGCGTGACGCTGCAGGGTGTCAACACGCTGGATGGCCTTTGGTCGGCCATCCAGATCATCTAGCCAGATGCGCCATGCGTGCCGACTGACACCGGCGCATTCGTATCTGCAAGGATTTCTGCTTTCGCGTTGTCCTGCATTCGCGCTATGCCCCATGGCAGGGGATCGGGCAGGATGACGGCAGTGCGCGGACATGTTCTGGTAACGGGTGGGGCGGGCTACATCGGGGCACATGCCTGCAAGGTGTTGGCCGGGGCTGGTTTTGTGCCCGTCACCTTTGACAACCTTGCAACGGGCTGGGCTGCCGCCGTCAAGTTCGGGCCGCTGGAACAAGGTGATCTTGCCGACCGGGCCGCGCTTGACCGCGCCTTTGCCCGCTGGCAACCGGTCGCCGTCATGCATTTTGCTGCGCTGTCGCTGGTGGGTGAATCGGTCATTGATCCTGGCCGCTATTGGCGCGGCAATGTCGGCGGGGCGCTGAACCTGATCGAGGCCGCCCTGCATGCGGGCTGCCGCAACATCGTCTTTTCATCGACCTGCGCCACCTATGGTGATCATGATGGTGTGCTGCTGGACGAAGACACCCCGCAGCGCCCGATCAACGCCTATGGCGCCACCAAACGCGCCATCGAGGAAATGCTGGGTCATTTCGGCATCAGCCACGGCCTTAACCATGTGATCTTTCGCTATTTCAACGTGGCGGGCGCCGACCCCGACGGCGAGGTGGGCGAGGTGCATGACCCTGAAACGCATCTGATCCCGGTGATGCTGGATGCGATTGCCGGGCGGCGGGCCGGGCTGATGCTGCATGGCACGGATTACCCCACGCCCGACGGCACCTGCATCCGCGATTATGTGCATGTGATGGACCTGGCCGAAGCGCATGTGCTGGGGTTGGAGCATTTGCTGGCAGGCAAGGGCAACCGCGTCTTCAATCTGGGCACCGGCCACGGATTTTCCGTGCGCGAGGTGATTGACCATGCGCGCCTTGTCACCAACCGTGCCGTTCCCGTGACCGAGGGGCCACGCCGCCCCGGCGATGCCGCGCGGCTGGTCTCGGGCAGCACAAGGGCTGTGGCCGAACTTGGCTGGCAACCTGCCCGTTCAACCCTGCCGCAGATGATTGCCGATGCCTGGCGTTGGGCGCAAACCGGTGGCTATGGCCGCTAAGGCGATGGCAATCCTTGCGAAGATTGGGCTTTTCGCCGCTGGCAAAAAGTCCGACAATTGACCCAAGGTGAACAGCAGGAAAGCGCAGGATGACCCGGCATGACCCCGCACTTCTGGCTTTGCAGGCATCCGTTGCCGGGCCTTTCGAACAGTCGTTCGCCATGCCAAAGGCCGTCTATACCAGCGAAAGCTTTGCCCGGCTGGAACAGCAACAGATCTTTGCCCGCGGCTGGCATTGCGCAGGGCGCAGCGATGCCCTGCCCACGCCGGGCGACTATCTGACACTGCAACTGGCCGGGGAACCCCTGATCATCCTGCGTGATCAGACCGGGGCATTGCGCGGCATGTCCAACGTCTGCCGCCACCGGATGAGCACGCTTCTTGAAGGGCGCGGCAACGTCCGCAGGATCGTCTGCCCCTACCATGCCTGGACCTATAACCTGGATGGCAGCCTGCGGGGTGCCCCGGCGATGACGCTGAACAGCAGCTTTTGCAAGGATCAGATCGCCCTGCCCGCCGTGCGGGTTGTGGATTGGCTGGGCTGGATCATGGTCACGCTGAACCCCGATGCCCCGGCGCCGCAACAACAGTTGCAGGCGGTCGAGGGGCTGGTCGGCTATCTCGACATGGCCAGCTACCGCGAGACATTTCGCGAGTCATTCCGCTGGGAAACCAACTGGAAGGTGCTGGCCGAGAATTTCATGGAAAGCTATCACCTGCCGGTCTGTCATGCAGGCACGATCGGCGGGTCTGTCGATCTGGAAAAGATGACCTGCCCGCCGGGTGAAGCGGCGTTCAACCATCATTACATCATCAAGAACGACAGCGTACCCCTTTCGCTGGCGCATCCGTCAAACACCCGGTTGCAGGGCGATCAGCGCCGGACAACATGGCTGTTGTCGATCTATCCGGCGCTGCTGATCACCCTGACGCCGGGCTATTTCTGGTATCTCAGCCTGACTGCAGAAGGGCCGGGTCAGGTGAACGTGCTGTTTGGCGGCGGCATGCATCCCGACTGGTGCGCCGATCCTGCGGCCGAACAGCACCTTGCCGGGGTCAAGGCGCTGCTTGATGCTGTGAACCTTGAAGACAAGGCCTGCGTGGAACGGGTTTATCGCGGGCTGCAGGCCGGTCTGTCGGCCCCCGGCCCCCTTAGCCATCTGGAACGCCCGAATTTCGAATTCGCGCAATGGATTGCATCGCAGATGGGGCCGGTGACCACATGACGATGAACGCCGAAACCGAGGTGGTGGTCATTGGCGCGGGGCAGGCGGGCATTGCCGCCAGCGAACATCTTGCGCGCTGCGGCATCGCGCATCTGGTGCTGGAGCGTGACCGCATTGCCGAACGCTGGCGCAGCGGAAGGTGGGACAGTCTGGTCGCCAATGGCCCGGCCTGGCATGACCGCTTTCCCGGCCTTGCCTTTCCGGGTGACCCCGATGCCTTTCCGGGCAAGGACCGCGTTGTTGATTACTTTGAACGGTATGCGCAGGCCATTGATGCGCCCATCCGCTGCGGGGTTGAGGTTACGGCCGTGCGGCGCAACCCGCATGGCGCGGGCTTTCATGTGGCAACCAGCGCGGGCGCTGTGACCGCGCGCTTTGTCATCGCGGCGACAGGGCCGTTCCAGAAACCGAAGATGCCGACACTTGTGCCCGAAACCGCCGGGCTGATGCAGATCCATTCCGCCCATTACCGCAACCCTGCCCAGTTGCCGGCAGGGGCCGTGCTGGTGGTGGGGGCCGGGGCCTCTGGCGCGCAGATCGCCGAAGAGTTGCAAGAGGCGGGGCGTCAGGTTTACTGCGCCATCGGCCCGCATGACCGGCCACCACGGCGCTATCGCGGGCGCGACAATGTCTGGTGGCTGGGCGTGTTGAACAAATGGGATATCGAGGCCCCCCCCACGACAAAGCACGTGACCTTTGCCGTCAGTGGGGCACATGGCGGACGGACTGTTGATTTTCGCAAACTGGCGCAAGGCGGGGCGATCCTGCTGGGGCAGGTCGCAGGCTACAGCGCAGGTACGCTGGCCATCGCACCGGGGCTGGCCGAAAACCTGGCCACGGGCGACGCGAATTACCTGTCGGTGCTGGATGAAGCCGATGCCTGGGTCGCGCGCAATGGGGCCGACCTTCCCGAAGAACCGCGACAGGCCGGCATCAGCGCGATCGTCTGGGCAACCGGCTATGGCCTTGATTTCGGCTGGCTGCAGGTTGACGCCTTTGATGCGGCCGGCAAACCCCGGCACCAGCGCGGCGTGTCGTCCGAACCGGGTGTCTATTTCCTGGGTCTGCCCTGGCTTTCGCGGCGCGGGTCGGCCTTCATCTGGGGGGTCTGGCATGACGCCCGCCATGTGGTTGACCATATCGCCACGCAGCGCAGTTATCTTGCCTACCATCCGGCGCCACCCGCCCCTGCCACTGTCTGACCGCACAGGAATACCATGGCCCATACCCGCATCCGCAAATTCAACACCCGCGACACCTACCCCGAACAGCGGCTGGACAATGACCTGTGTCAGGCGGTCGTGGCGCGCGGCACGATGATCTTTCTGCGCGGCCAGTGCCCGCAAGACCTTGATACTTCTGCGAATATCAACAGCCATGACCCTGTCGAGCAGACGCATAAGGTGATGCAGAATATCCGCCAGCTGATCGAAGAGGCAGGCGGGCGGATGGAGCATCTGTGCAAGGTTGTGGTCTACCTGACCGACGTGCGCCACCGCGAGGCCGTGTATCGCACCATGGGCGAATACATCCGGGGGGTGCATCCGGTGTCGACCGGTGTAGTGGTGACAGCGCTGGCGCGACCCGACTGGCTGGTTGAAATCGATGCAACCGCGATGATCCCCGATGCCTGAAACCCGGGGGGGCAGATGACATTCTCGCTGCTTGCACGCTGCGCGCAGACCGGGCGTTTCGGCATGGTGATCGCATCATCCTCGCCCGCGGTTGCGGCGCGCTGTGCGCATGCACGGGCCGGTGTCGGGGTTGCCGCCAGCCAGAATGTCACCGACCCGGCGCTTGGCCCGGCCTTGCTGCGTGCCCTTGACAGCGGCTTGTCAGCGACCGCCGCCATGGCACAGGTCACGACGGCACCGCATATCGCCTGGCGGCAGTTGATGGTGGTCGATGCCCATGGCCATACGGCCCATCATACGGGGGCGCAGGTTCTGGGATTGTGGAACGTTGCCGCCGCAGACGGCGTCATTGCCGGGGGCAACCTTCTGGCCAACCGTGATGTGCCCCACGCCATGTGTGACGCCTATGCGCGCAGCCATGGTGATCTGGGCGACCGGCTGATCACGGCGCTTGTCGCTGGGCGCGATGCGGGTGGCGAGGCTGGGCCGGTTCATTCGGCAGGGCTGCTGATCGTTGACCGCGAAAGCTGGCCCGCTGCCGAATTGCGTTGTGACTGGCTGGATGATGCCTGCCCGATTGCAGCCGTGGCCCGCGCCTGGGCCGTCTATGCACCGCAAATGGCGGCCTATCTGCAACGCGCGCGCGATCCGGGGGCCGCCCCGGCCTATGGCGTGCCGGGCGAGCGGTAAGGCACAATGGACAGCCCGGTTGCCCTGATTGTGACGCACGGCCAGCCATCCGCCCCGGATGAGGCCGAAGCCAGCCTTGCCACCGTGGCCAGCGCCATTGCAGCCGTGATGCCGGGGTGGCGGATCGGTTCGGCGACGCTGGCCGCCGAAGGGCGGCTGGCCGCCGCCATTGCCGACCTTGGCCCCCGCGGGCTGGTGTTTCCGATGTTCATGGCTTGTGGCTGGTTTACCGGCACGCATCTGCCCGGCCGCCTGCGTGCGGCGGGCGGGGCCGGCTGGCATCTGACCCTGCCCATGGGTTGCAATCCGGCCATCCAGACGCTGGCCATCGCCCAGGTGCAAGAGGCGCTGGTACAACCGGCGTCTGCAACGGACCTGATCCTGGCAGCGCATGGGTCTGGCCGCAGCACGGCACCATCGCTGATTGCCGGGCATGTGGCCCGGTCGATCCAGCGCAGCCTTGGCCTGCGCCGTGCCGTGGCCGCCTTCATCGACGAGGCCCCTCGTCTTGCTGATGCGCAAGGGTTCGGCAAAGACGCGCTGTGCCTGCCCTACTTTGCCGCAGAAGGCGGACATGTCACCGGGGATATCCCGCATGCCCTGCAGTCAGCGGGTTTCGCCGGACGGATCCTGCCGCCACTTGGCCTTGATCCACGGGTTCCGCTGCTGATAGCGCAAACGCTGCGCATGCAGCAGTTTGCGCTGTTTTCCGCCGGTTAACGAAACCAAAGACCGGCAAAAACCTGTAAAACTGGTCAAAAAGACTGTCCGAACGGACATGTTTCCAGCAATTCTTTCGCTGCTATGCTGCGCGCGTTAACGTCGGCCCGCCCCTTTGCGCCGCAATTAAAAGGTAAAGGCAGCGTTTGCTGTGTCGAAAATAAAAGGCCGGTCGCCTTGATGGCTGAACGGTAAAGAAAGAACGGGACACCGATGCGGATAATTCTGGCTGACCGACATGTGCTGGTCCGCGAAACCCTGGCCTTCTACCTTGCAGCATCCGGTCTGCCGGCAACGGCGCAGTGCGCAAGTCTGGGTGACATTCTGACGGTGCTGGGCACCGGGGCTTTTGATCTGGCCTTGCTGGATGCCTCGGCCGTCGGCGTTGATGACCTGCCCGCAATCCGGGCCGTGGCACCGAAGATGGCCATCGCCCTGATCACCGGTGACATCGGACGCGATCAGGTTGAAACCGTTCTGCGCGCCGGGGCACAGGGTGTGATCACCAAGACCACCGCCGCCGCCGATTTTTTGGGCGCAGTGCGTGACCTTGCGGCTGGCAAGGTGGTGACACCGCCCAGCAGCGCGACGGCCCGTTCACATGGCCACCACGACACGCCCTTTGCGCTGACACGGCGCGAACTGGATGTCTTGCGCGGCCTGTTTGCGGGCAAATCCAACAAGGAAATCGGTCGCGAACTTGAGCTGCAAGAAGTCACGGTCAAGCTGCATGTCAAAACGCTCAGCCGCAAGCTGAACGCCAAGAATCGCACGCATGCCACCATGATCGCCCGGAACGAGGGGCTGGTCTGACACCACCCCACCCCACGCGTGGCAGATCACCCCTTGGCGGTGTTCGACGACACGCCCACCTGCGCCGGGCGCAGCAGCCGGTCATGCAGCAGGAAGCCTTCGGTCATCACCTGAATGATCTGGCCTGCCTTGGTATCCGGCAGCGGGGCCTCGAACATTGCCTGATGCTGCTGCGGATCGAACATGTCACCTACGGCGGGCGAAATCGGGGTCATGCCGTGCTTGGTCATGACATTGGTCAGTTCGCGCAACGTCAGCTCGATCCCCTCGATCAGCGCTGATGCGGCGGCACGCGTTTCCTCATTCGCCGCGTCAAGTGCGCGCTTCAGGTTGTCGTAGACCGGCAGCAGATCACGTGCCAGCCGCGTGCTTCCATATTGTTCGGCCTCGCGACGATCACGATCGGCCCGCTTGCGCGAGTTTTCTGCATCCGCCAGCGCGCGCATGAACTTGTCACGGTATTCGTCACGTTCGGCCCGCAGGGCATCAAGCTCTTCTGCAGCGATGAATTCTTCGATCCCATCCAATTCGAGATCAGCTTCGGGTGCGGTTGTCTGTTCGTCTGCCATCGTCGCGTCTTTACTTGCCTTCGTCATTGTCGTTCATCCTTTGCCGCGTTCGGACACCAGCCGTCCAACGAGCTGCGCCGTGTAGTCCACGATCGGCACGATCCGGCCATAGTTCAGCCGGGTCGGGCCGATGACACCCACGGCGCCAATAATCTTTCGATCCGCGTTCATATAGGGAGAGACGACCAGACTGGAACCCGAAAGTGAGAAGAGTTTGTTCTCAGACCCGATAAAAATGCGCACACCTTCGCCGGTTTCCGTCAGATCCAGAAATTCCGCGATGTCACGCTTGCGTTCCAGATCATCAAACAGGGTGCGGATCCGGTCCAGATCGGCCGTTTCCCCGGAATCGGCAATCAGATTCGATATGCCGCGCACAATCAGCCGTTCGCTGCGTTCGCCCGGATTTTCCCACAGGGCAAGGCCGCTTTCCACAAGGCTGCGCGCCAGTGTGTCAATCTCTTGCCTGCGGCGCGCAATATCTTGCCCGACACTGCCACGCAGTTCGGTCAGCGTCTTGCCCTCGGCCAGCGCGTTCAGAAAATTCGCAGCTTCGCGCAGTGATGACGGCGTCTGCCCCGGCGGCGGCGTGAAAATGCGATTCTCGACCTCGCCATCGGCAAACACCAATACGACCAGCACACGGTCAGCGGCAAGGCTGACGAATTCGATATGGCGGATCGGGGCCTCGTGCTTTGGCGCAAGAACGATGCTTGCCCCCCGTGTGAGGCCGGAAAGTGCCGCCCCGACATGATCAAGCACCGCCGCAATGTCTGGGTCATTGCTGCCCAGCGTGGCATCGATGCTGCGGCGGTCATCGTCCGACACACTGCCAATATCAAGCAGACCATCGACGAACATCCGCAGCCCGGCCTGTGTCGGCACGCGCCCGGCTGACACATGCGGACTGTCAAGCAGGCCCAGATATTCCAGATCCTGCATGACATTGCGGATGGTTGCCGCGCTCAGCTTTTCCGACATCGTGCGCGTCAGACTGCGCGAACCGACGGGATCACCCGATGACAGATACCCCTCGACCACGCGGCGAAACACCTCGCGTGAGCGTTCGGTCATTTCTGACAGGGTCTGTTTCTGTTCGGGTGTCATCAACCGATAACATAGGGGGGCCGGGCGCAAAACGACAGGGGGGAAGATGCGGTCATGGCAGCAAAGCGGGGCACGTGGCATCATCAATGCGGGTTGCATCGGGCAGGTTGCCCCGGATATGTGGCGGCAGCCCCCCGTGAAAGGATTTGCCATGCGCCCCTCAGGCCGGAAACTTGACGAAATGCGACCCGTTTCGATTGAAACGCAGGTGATGCGGCATGCCGAAGGGTCTTGCCTGATCAAGGTGGGCGATACCCATGTGCTGTGTTCGGCCACGATCGAGGACAAGGCGCCGCCTTTCCTCAAGAACACGGGGCTGGGCTGGGTCACGGCGGAATATGGCATGTTGCCGCGCGCCACCAACAGCCGCACCCGGCGCGAGGCCGCGGCCGGCAAGCAAAGCGGGCGCACACAGGAAATTCAGCGCCTGATCGGGCGGGCCCTGCGTGCGGGGGTTGACCGCAGCGCCCTGGGCGAACGGCAGATCGTGGTCGATTGCGATGTGCTGCAGGCCGATGGCGGCACGCGCTGCGCGTCGATCACCGGGGGGTGGGTGGCGCTGCGGCTGGCGGTGAACCAGTTGCTGAAGGCCGGCACCATCATCAGCGACCCGATCATCGATCATGTGGCAGCGGTATCCTGCGGCATTTATGCCGAGCAATCGGTGCTTGATCTTGACTACCCCGAAGATTCTGCCGCTGGCACCGATGGCAATTTCATCCTGACCGGCCGTGGTCGGCTGATCGAAGTGCAGATGTCCGCCGAAGGGGCAACCTTTTCGCGCGCCGAGATGACAGGCCTGCTTGATCTGGCCGAAGCCGGTTGCGCGGCCCTTGTGGCGGCGCAGAAGGCCGCACTTGGGCTGGCGTGATGCGTCGTTTCTCGGGCGACCGGCTGCTGGTGGCCACCCATAACGCGGGCAAGCTGGAAGAGATCGCCGCCCTGCTGGGCCCTTTTGCCGTGACCGTGGTGTCAGCAGCGATGCTGGGCCTGCCCGAACCGGCCGAAACCGAGACGACCTTTGCCGGCAATGCCCGCATCAAGGCGCATGCAGGGGCGCGGGCCAGTGGCCTGCCGACACTGGCCGATGACAGCGGTATCTGCGTTGATGCGCTGGATGGGGCGCCGGGGGTTTACACGGCGGACTGGGCCGAAACCGGGCAAGGGCGCGATTTCAATCGGGCGATGCAGCGGGTCTGGGACAGCGTGCAGGCGCGCGGGGTCTTGGCGCCGTTCCGGGCGCAGTTCTGCTGCACGCTGGTGATGGCCTGGCCGGATGGCACGGACGCCGTCTTTGAGGGGGTGATGCCGGGGCAACTGGTCTGGCCCATGCGCGGCGATCAGGGACATGGCTATGACCCGATGTTCCAGCCCGACGGCCATGGCCAGACCTTTGGCGAGATGGACCGCTGGGAAAAGAACCGGATCAGCCATCGCGCGCGGGCCTTTGAAAAACTGATTGCGGGGGTATTTGCATGAAACGGATTTCCACGGGATCACCGTTCGAGGCGACGATGGGCTATTCGCGCGCCGTGGTGAAAGGCGGCTGGTGTTTTGTGTCAGGCGTGACAGGCTATGATTATGCAACGATGCAGATGCCCGACGGAATTGCCGATCAGGCACGCAACTGCTTTGCCACCATTGCCTGGGCGCTGGATCAGGGCGGGTTTACGATGTCGGATATCGTGCGCGTGCAATATACGGTGACAGATGCAGCCTTGGTTGATGCGCTGATCCCGGCCCTGGGTGAGGCATTGGGCGAAATCAGGCCCGCCGCCACGATGGTGATCGCCGGGCTGATCCGACCGGAAATGAAGGTCGAGATCGAGGTGACGGCATTCAAGGGTTAGCCAGAATGGAAGATTGGCAGCACGCAGGGTTCGGGCTGTATCTGCATTGGCCCTTTTGCCAGTCGAAATGCCCCTACTGCGATTTCAACAGCCATGTCGCGACCCGGGTCGACACCACCGCCTGGGCACAGGCCTTTGCTGCCGAGATCGCGCGGGTGGGCGCGCTGACGCCGGGGCGTGCCCTGCGGACGATCTATTTTGGCGGGGGGACGCCGTCGCTGATGTCTCCGGACCTTGTTGATGGCATTCTGCGCAAGGTACGCGAAACCTGGGCCCTGTCGAATGATTGCGAAATCACGCTTGAGGCGAACCCCGGTTCGGTTGAGGCCGGGCGCTTTGCGGCCTTTCGGCAGGCGGGGGTCAACCGTATCTCGATGGGCCTGCAGGCCATGAACGACGCCGACTTGCGCCGGTTGGGGCGGGTGCATACGGCGGCCGAGGCCGCGCGGGCGCTGGAAACGGCGCAAGGGCTGTTTGATCGTGTCAGCTTTGATCTGATCTATGCGCGGCAACACCAGACGCTGGCGGATTGGCGCGCCGAATTGGGGCAGGCCTTGCAACTGGCTGCGGGGCATCTGTCGCTGTATCAGCTGACGATCGAGGATGGCACGGTCTTTGGTGACAGGTTTGCCAAGGGGCAATTGCGCGGCCTTCCGGCCGAAGATCTGTCTGTCGCCCTGTGGGACATCACGCAAGACATGTGCGATGCGGCAGGCCTGCCGGCCTATGAAGTGTCAAACCACGCGCGGCCCGGCGAGGAATCACGTCATAACCTGATCTATTGGCAGGGCGGTGATTATGCCGGGATCGGGCCGGGGGCGCATGGGCGGCTGACGGGGGGCATGGGCCGCAGTGCAACGATTGCCCTGCGCCAACCGGGCGATTGGCTGAAAGCCGTGCTGGAAACCGGGTCGGGCGACGCCGAGGTTGAGGTTCTGGCCCCGGCAGACCGCGCGGCAGAATACATGATGATGGGCCTGCGCGTGCAAGACGGGATTGACCGCGCACGCTTTCGGTCCATCGGTGGCATAGAACCGCTGGCAAAGCTGGCCGAACTTGAAGGGCTGGGGCTGATTACCCTGTCGGATCAGCGGGTCAGCGCGACGGCCAAGGGGCGGCTCTTGCTGAACAGCGTGTTGCAGGCCCTGCTGGCCTGACCTTGGGTGCGCGGGGTTCAAGCAGCGCCCTGTTTCCTGTCAACCGAGGCGAACGGCGGCCTGCCAGACCAGGCCTATTGGCTGGGGGGCGATGCACTGCCAAGCAGCGCCCCGATCAGATCACGGGTGGCGCGGCTGCCCTCCAATGCGCTTTCAGCCGCAGTCAGGGACGGGGTCAGCGGGACCTGCGCGGGTTCATCAACCAAGGCTTGCAACTGCGCGCGCGGGGCAGCCTCGGCGCCTTGCGCAGGTGCCGCACCGCTTTCATCTGCCTCTGGCGCGCTGGCTTCATCCGCTGGCGGTGGCGCGCTGTCAGCCGCGGCCTCTGCGGCCAACACACCCTCTTCGGCAGGTGCGGCCACCACTTCGGCGGCTGCGGCGGATGGTTGCGTGTCTGGTTGCGTGTCTGGCGGGGCAGCTACCGCGTCCTGCGTTGACGCGATCCATGCCCATTCCGAGGCTTGTGCCGGAAACCCAAGTGCGGTCAGCCGCTGCGCAAAGGCTGCAGCCGCCGGTGCGGCCGCCGCCACCCCGTCCGGCAAAAGCGCATGCGCGAGCACGTCATCGTCTGACCCCGTGGCCGCAAGCGTTGTCCAGATTTCGGGGTCTTCCAGATCAGCCGTGGCAGCCGCCACAAACAACCGTTCAAACTGGCCCGAACCTGCGAGCGCGCGCAGGTAGGCGCGGCGCAACGGCTGTTCCAGCGGCAGCCCCGCATGCTCGGCCATCAGCGCCTCGATCGTATCGGCCAGTCCGGCATCAACAGGCGCATCCGCCTGCATCCTCGCATCAACCAGCGTGACAAGGGCGCGAGGGCCCATCGGGCCGCCATCCGCCAGAACGGTTGTTGCCTTCGTTTCGGCCACAGCCCCATCCGCGGTGGCCAGCGCCACATCTGCCGCGGCCAGCTGGGCTGACCTGTCATCCGTAACCCCGCCCCGCCGCATCATCCCGGCGATCTCGGCCGCAAGCGCGGTGTTGTCATCCGCAAGCAAGCGTTCAACCAGCACAGGGCCCAGATGGGTGCGCAGATGGGTGGGCAGTGCGGAAAAACTGCGCTTGATTGCCACGAGGTTCGCTTCGGCCCTGTCTGTTCGCGCGCCCGTCAGGTCAGGCATTGCAAGATATGCCCAAAGGGCTGCGGCCGTATCACAGCCCTGCATGCCGCGGAAGACATGGGTCGCAGGCGCAGGATCACCGTCGATGATCAGCGCAAGGTCAACCAGCAGCGCCACATCCGCGCCTTCGGGGGCAAAGGCCTGCGCAAGGCTGCGTGCCTCGGCCCCGAAGCCAAGCGCGACATAGGTCTGCATCGCCACAACGACAGCTGCCGGATCAGGGCGATCAAATTCGCCGACCAGTGCCGCAGGCAGGGCAGCCGTGCGGTCACCAGGGTTGCGGTCTGTCAGCCAGCCTGCCAGTTGCAACCGGTCATCCGGAATGCAGACCAGGCCATCGGGCGCAAGTGGCCGCGCGGACGGGTCTTTGTTTCCGGTCATGACCTGCACGCCAGGGGCCGATGTCAGCCGCACTTGCGCCGCCTCGGGCAGAAACGGCGCGGGTGCATCTGTCGCATCTTGTGGAAGCGCCAGATCAACGACACCCCGCGCCGCACCTTCGGCCAACTGTGCCACAATCGCATCGCGGATGGCATTGCTGGCATCATCAGGCACGGAAAGGGGGGGCAAGGCCGGCGGCGGCAGGGCCTGTTGTGGCAGATCCAGCCAGTTGTAGCGCGCGGCCATTGCAACCGGTGTTGCCGCCGCTGCCCCCGGACGCGCACGCGGGCGCGGCGCCTTCCGGTTGTCCGGTGTCAAGGCCGCATAGGCCACACCGTCAAGGCCCATCTCAAAGGCCGAGCGTTCCGGGGCAGCGCCATCGCGCAGATCGATCACCAGGGTCCGCGCATCCAGACTGAACGGTATCGCATGGCAGCTGCAGCCGACCGTCAACTGCAGCCGCCCCGAGGCCGGGTCGACAAAGATGCCGGTCAGCCGGTCTTTTGGAATCATCTCGAACACGCGTGAGACATCAAAGACCTGCGGGCCTGCGGCCAATTGCAGCTCGTACCCCGTGGCGGTGCGGCCCAGTTGCCAGTCCTGCGGCGCAGGCAGTGTCAGAACCAGGCGCGAGAATGTGTCATGTTCGCCCGATACCACCGTCACCTTTGCCGCTGCCACACCGGGCAGGGCCGCAAGGCCGCACAGCAGGATCAGCGCGCGCCAGATCATGCGGCATCCTGTTTCAATGCGCGCAACGCCTCTTCGATCTCACCGAACGTGGGGCGCACATGATGGGGCGTGTTCTGACGCCCGACCTCGATGCAGATATTGGCGGGATGACGGTGCAGGTTGGCCACAAGCACCTCGCGGATCAGATGAAAGAAATGATTGTCCTCATCGATCACTGCCTTGATCCGCGAGGCGAAGGGGCCAACAATCCCGTAGGCCAGAAACACCCCGAGAAACGTCCCGACAAGCGCCCCGCCGATCATCTTGCCCAGCACTTCGGGCGGTTGATCAATGCTGGCCATTGTCTTGATCACGCCCAGAACGGCGGCCACAATCCCGAGTGCGGGCAAAGCGTCAGCCATCGACTGCAGGGCATGGCTGGAATGCTGGCTGTGGTGCGCGGCCGCCTCCATCCGTTTGTCCAGCACCTCTTCGACCTGATGGGGATCGTCATAGTTCATCGAGGCCGCGCGCAGGGTATCGCAAATCAGTTCGGTGGCATCGTGATCATGCTGGATGCGTGGATACTTGGAAAAAATCGACGACCCCTCGGGGTTTTCGATATGTTCCTCAAGCGCGACAGGGTTTGCGCGCGCAATTCGCACCAGTTCGAAAAGCAGGCACAACAGATCGCGGTAGTCGTCAGGCTTCCATTTCGGGCCTTTGAACACCTTGCCCACATCTTTCATGGTATGCTTGACGGTCGCCAGGTCATTTGACAGCAGAAACGCGCCCAGGGCCGCCCCGCCGATCATGATCATCTCGAAGGGCAGCGCCTTCAGAATGATCCCCATCTTGCCCCCGGCCAGCATATAGCCGCCAAAGACCATGATGAAGATTACCGCAATGCCAGCAATCGCAAACATCTGTTTCCCCGCACAAACCCCACCTTCCCTGCTTGTGGCATGTACGGGTTAAGAAACCCTCACTCGGTTGGGGCCTCGGCATTGCGGCCTGCCAGCACAAGACTGATCTGATAGGCCGTTTCCGGCGGCAGGCCTGCCAGAATTGCCGCCGCTGCCTGTGGCTGCATCCGGCCGACAAAACCCGCCGCAAAGGCCGGGGCCATGGTTTCAAACAAGGCGGCCGCGTCCTTTGGTTTCATCGTTTCATAGACGGATGTCAGCCGTGCCAGATCCTGCTCGGCCGCCTGATCTGCAATCGCAAGCGTGGCCGCAAGTGCATCTTCCGCGGCCTGCAATTCGACCAGACGCTTGTCAATTGCCGCCTCGGCCAGCGCAAGGGCCGCCAATCGTTCGGCAAGCGCCACTTCGTCTGCAACCACCTTTTCCTCACGCGCAAGCAGCGCTGCGGCAAGGGCTGCAGGGGGTTCGGGGCAAACCAGCGGCGTCTCATCGCCTGTCATTTCAAGCGGTGTCTCGGTCTGGCTGGCGAGCGCTTGCCCCACGCCAGAGCCAAGGCGCAAGGCGCCCGACGCCAGAAACAGCAGACTGACAATGATCAGCGCATTGCGACCGGGTTTGAAACGTCTGGTCATTCTGCGGCCTCGGCATAATCGCGCACCGGGCGGCGGCGGACAAAGCGCAGCCGCTTTTCGGGATCATCATCCTCGCCCTCTGGCGCTTCGGCCGATGGCGATGCCTCTGGCACGGTGCCACTTGCCGCTGGGTCAGGCAGATCATGCAGACTGGCCAGCAACACCTCCAGCCGCCGGGCCGCCGTCTCGGCCCGCAGGGCCAACGCATCCAGACTGGCGACAGACCCGGTGGCCGCTGAACGTGCCCCCTCAAGCGCGCGGGTCATGTCATCGACCTGCGCCGACAGCACGGCCACCGCCCCGCCGATCCCGGTTTCCAGTGTGGTGAACTTTTTCAGGCGCAGGGCCAGCACATAGCAATAGATGCCAGCCCCGAAGGCGCCCGCTGTCAAGAGAATGTCGGCAATCAAGTCCACGATGCGCCCCTCAGTTCAGCACAAATTCTGTGATCAGCAGGTCACGCGCCCGCCCTTCGCCCACCACAACTTGCACACGTCGCAACAGCTGTGCCCGCACCCGCACGATGGCGGCCGTATCCTCCAGCGTCTGTGGATCAACGGCACTGAGATAGCTGTTGAACACATCCAGGATCCTCGGGCGCAGCAGCGTCACATCCGCTGCATGGGCGCTGGCAACCTCAATCTGCGCCGTGAACTTCAGATGTCGGTTCCTGCTGTCATCGCCCAGCGACACAACCACCGAATCGACCGGCACAAAGGCCACATCCGGCATGTCCGGTAGCGCCTCGGCCATGGCGGCCGCCTCTTCCGGGTGCGGTTGTGCCAGAATCAGCCCTGCGAAGGTTGCGTAGAACCCGCCACCGCCACACAAAAGCGCAAGAACAAGGCCAATCAGCATTGGCTTGCGCGACTTTTTGGGGGGCGCTTCTTCCCCCGCCTCTGGGCTGTCTGACATCCGCAACCTCCGTGCTGACTGCCCGTCATTTAGACCGAATGTCACTAACCGATTGTTAAGCTGGTTCCGTCAAAGCTGCGATGACGGGCAGAACGCCCGGTGAACATCGGAGCGTATCTTGCAAAACCTGCTGTCGCTGTGGGCCGCCCTTTCGCTGAAGCGCAGGGTCATCGTCATCGGGGCGACGGTTGCGATGTTTCTGGCCGTGCTGACATTGGGGCGCGTCGGTTCGCAACCCAGTTATGCCTTGCTCTATGCCGGGCTTGATAATGCAACCGCAGGCCAGGTGATCGCTGCGCTGGAACAGCAGGGTGCGCCTTTTGACGTGCGCGGCAATGCGATCTATGTGGCCGAGGCGCAGCGCGACAGTCTGCGCATGACCCTCGCCGCCCAAGGCCTGCCGGCAGCGGGCAGCGCAGGTTATGAACTGCTTGATTCACTGACCGGCTTTGGCACGACATCGCAGATGTTCGACGCCGCCTACTGGCGCGCCAAAGAGGGAGAGCTGGCGCGCACCATCATGTCAAACCCGCAGATGCGGGCGGCCCGTGTGCATATTGCAGCCGCCCCCGATGCCCCTTTTCAGACCGACCGGCAGCCAACAGCCAGTGTTACCGTCACCACCGCGACCGGGTCGATCAGTGCGGATCAGGCCCAGGCCCTGCGCCATCTTGTGGCCGCCGCAGTGCCGGGGATGCTGCCGGGTGACGTCGCCCTGATTGAAACAACGGCCGGTCTCATTCCGCTGGCGGACGGTGACCCGCTGCTGGGGGCCAATGCCAGCGACCGGGCGGCGCTGATGAAGGCCAATATCGAACGCCTTCTTGAGGCGCGGGTCGGCCCGGGCAAAGCTGTGGTTGAAGTGGCACTCGATCTTGTCACCGACCGGGAAGAGCTGACAGAACGGGTCTTCGACCCCGCCGGTCGTGTGGCGATTTCGTCAGAAACCGAAGAGCGGACCGATTCCGCGACCGAGGCGAACGGCGAGGTCACCGTTGCATCAAACCTGCCGGAAGGTGATGCTGCAGCCGGTGGCGGACCGCAAAGCCAATCATCAGAAACCCGCGAACGGGTGAATTACGAAGTGTCCGAAACCTCGCGCGCGATCGTGCGGGAACCGGGGGCCGTGCGCAAGCTGAGTGTTGCGGTTCTGCTGGATGCCGTCACGGTCACCGCCGCCGATGGCACCCAGACGATCGAACCCCGCAGCGACGCGGAGCTTGCTACCTTGCGCGAACTTGTCGCCTCGGCCACAGGCCTTGATGAGGCGCGGGGCGATATCCTGACGGTCAAGTCCATGGCGTTCGAACCAACGCTGGCAAGCACCGCCGGAACCGAGGCTATCCCCGTGCCTTGGATCCAGCCGCTGGATATCATGCAGATGATCCAGGTGGCTGTGCTGGCAGTTGTCGCGCTGGTG
>JALOSO010000335.1 GCA_025458385.1 Paracoccaceae bacterium
AGCCGCTGATGGCTTTCCCGCATCGCAATGGTCTGCGCGGCGTTCAGAAACCCGCGTGACCGTTCCGTGAACTTTTCAAGGTCCATCGGTCGTCTCCTTTTCCATTAGCACCGAATGCCGCCCGCCGTTGCAGCACAAACATTCCGGTCTTCCTATCAGGTGGGGGCCGGCCTGTGTTTTTCAATGCCCTTGGGTCACGTCGGGTAGCCCGATTTCGCATCACCCTATCCATTCGGGCCACTCCTCTATGCCACCGCCCGAGTGCATGCTTTGCCCGACCTCGTTACAACAAACTCATCGAAGAAAACGAAAGCACGGAGTGACAAGATGGCCTACTACAACGACATGAGCGCCTGCACCATCAGCCCAGCCGCAATGGCCGCCTCACGTGCCATGGATATCGCAAGAAGCGTAGGCCACATTGCATTGAAAAGCCTGGCCCCGACCCAGCAGACCGATACGCTTACCGACAAGACTTTCTTTGATCGCCGCCTGCGCGCGGCCCAGCTTCCCGAAGTTGATGCCTGCCAGATCAACATCTTCACGAAGCTGCGTTTGATCGAAAGCGAAGCCAACGCAACCGACACGCAACATGCCGAAATGCCATCACGCGCACGGCTGTTCAGCCACAAGAAAGGCATCTGCCAGGTGTTGCATACCGCCACCGTGCAATGAACTTTCGCTCCTCAGCCCGATGACCCCTTTCGGCTTGCGCCCTTTCGACCTCTGAAACTGCTCAGCGCAACCTGCCTGTCCGTGTCCTTGAAGCCTTTGCTTCAGCGGCACGGACTTTTTCTTTCAGGCGGCTGGTTCAGACTGCAGCGTTCATCAGTTCATGGCAAAAGCGCGATACGTCCCGCAGCAGTCAGGCAGAACACATCCCGCCCCGCAACGGCAATGGCCGTGACCGGCCCGCCATAACCCGCAGCCGTATCAATGTTCACCCGGTTGCCGTAATGCATCGGCCTGTCCACCACGGTATGCCCATGCACGATCAGCGCCCCATGGTCGCTTGTGTCCGACAGAAAAGGTTCTCTGATCCAGACCAGATCATCCTCCGTCTGGCTTTCCAGTGGCACCCCCGGCCGAATGCCCGCATGCACGAACACCACCTCGCCCAGCCGATGCATCACCGGCAAGCCATCCAGCCATTCCCGATGTGCTGCAGGCACCGCTTCCACGGCCTCTGCATAGACAGGCGCGATCGGCCGGTCTGCCGCATTGGCCACACCATAACTCGCCAACGTCGCCCCGCCCCCAAGCCGCGGGTGCAGCCATGACAAAGCAGCGTTCAGCCGTGGGTCATGGTGCGCCTCGGTGGCCAGAAACCCTGTGAACATCCGGTCATGGTTGCCCTTCAGGACCACCCATTCGCGCCCATCCGCCTGCCCCGCCATCAGGTAGTCAATCACCCCACGGCTGTCCGGCCCCCGGTCCACCAGATCGCCCAGATGGACCACGGGCGCCGCCCCATGCCGCGCCATGTCCTCTGCGACCAACGCATGCGCCAATTGCAGCTTTTCCAGCTGCCCATGAATGTCCCCGATGGCGTAACAATGCATTCTTGTACCTGACCAGACCTGCGCCACCGTCTAACCCCTTGTGCGCGTTGGGGCCAGCCCTGCCGTTTGACCATGTTGTGATGCAGGGCTAGGCTTCGCGCGGACTCATGGGGAAATGAAAATGGCACAGATAGGCTTGATCGGATTGGGCACCATGGGCGCGGCGCTTGCCCTGAACATCGCGGAAAAGGGGTTTGACATTGCCGTCTTCAACCGCACCGCCAGTGTCACCGCCGATTTCCACGCCAACGCGGGCGCACTTGCCCCCCGCATCACCCCCAAGATGACGCTGGAAAGCTTTGTCGCCGCCATCACGCCCTCCGCCCGCTTCTGGGCCGCGATGACCTCATCATCGACGCAGGCAATGCCGAATTCCACGATACCGAACGCCGCGCCGTGGATGCCGATGTGGCCGGCGTGCCCTTCATCGGCATGGGCGTCTCGGGTGGTGAGGAAGGCGCACGCCACGGCCCCGCCATCATGGGCGGCGGACCAAAGGCTGCGTGGGACCGTGTCGCCCCCATCATGCAGGCCATTGCGGCGCGGTATGAGGGAGAGCCCTGCGCCACATGGATGGGCCCTGGCGGCGCAGGCCATTTCGTGAAAACCGTCCACAACGGCATCGAGTATGCCGATATGCAGATGATCTCCGAGGTGTATGGCATCATGCGCGATGGTCTGGCCATGCCTGCCGCTGCCATCGGCACCGTGTTCGATGGCTGGAACAAAGGTCCCCTGCGCAGCTACCTGATCGAGATTTCGGGCGCCGTGGCCAATGCCGTTGACCCCGAAACCGGCAAACCCATGCTCGACATTATCCTTGATGCCGCTGGCCAAAAAGGCACCGGCCGCTGGACCGCGATCGAGGCGCAGCATCTGGCTGCCCCCGTCCCGGTGATCGAGGCCGCCGTCGCCGCCCGCAACGTCTCCTCCCGCCTGCACGCCCGCGTGCTGGGCCAGGGCACCTACAAGGCCGCCCCGCAAGCCATGCCCGCAGGTGCCGTCAGCGTGGCCGATCTCGAAGGCGCGCTGATCGCCGGGAAAATCCTCTGCTATGCGCAGGGGTTTGACATGCTCAACGCCGCCTCCAGAACCTTCGGCTGGGGCGTCCCTCTGCCCGAGGTCGCCCGCGTCTGGCGCGCCGGCTGCATCATCCGCTCCGACATGCTGAACGATATGGCAACTGCCCTGACCGATGATCCCGCCCGCAACCTGATGCTGGCACCCGTCTTCGTCGCCCACCTGAAAACCCACCACACGGCCCTGCGAAAGGTCGTAGCCAGCGCCGTTCTGGCAGGCCACGCCGTCCCCGCCCTGTCAGCAGGCCTCGCATGGTTCGACATGATGCGCACAGCACGCGGCACAGCCAACATGATCCAGGCGCAACGGGATTTCTTCGGCGCGCATGGTTTTGAACGGACGGACGGGAGGCCGGGCAAACACGGGCCGTGGGGGGCGCATTGAAGCATAAATTTCTGGGCGGGGTGATGACTCAAATCGTGCAATTGATGCCCGCGGTGTTTGCCACAGCCCTGACCTTGGCTTTTCCCTTGGGTGCGAAGGCAGAGGTCTTGTTGCCCCCATACTCTGCCATATATGGAAAGGTTATCAACGTAAGCACTGAACGTGTACTCACTATCGAGACGGAAAGTAGCCATTCAGGGGACACTCTGGATGTGTCTGCAAAATTGGACCTGAATGGTATTGATCCATTCGTGTTGGCCGCTTTGCTGGAAGGAAGGCACGTGTTTTGTTTTCCTGCGCGGCAGGCACTGACAGAACAGCCTCTTGAGCTTACAACCTGTTATCTTCAGATAAATGATTTGCCCGGATTTCCTGAGGACACGAACTTTGTCTCGTTGTCTTATGTTCTTGCTCAAATCCAATCGCCGTAGGGTGGCGTGGTTCCGCGTGCCCGCACGCGGGTTCACCCACCACCCACGAAAAAACCCCTCTCCCCACTGAAAACGCCAACGGTTTGACCAGGTCAGGTGCAATCGGCATAACCCGATATGTAGGCTGTTTTCTTGATGGCATTCTGGTGCCATCTCGACCAAAGACCCGTGGCTTTGGTCGATCCGGCGGTTGGGTCATGCACCACACAGGGCCGCGCCTGACTGGGCTGGCGCGTTATCGCGCCTGCCAAGGGGCAGGCAGGCCATGCCATTGGTCGCTTGAACCAATGGCGCAACCAATGGCAAACCCGGAACGCTTTGGCGTCCCGGGCAAGGCAAGGGTCGCGCTGCATTCATCCGATCATCAGCAGAACAGGTGCTTCCCTCCCCACAAAGGGGGGGGAGGCGCTTCACCCCACCTCAAACACGAACGGCCCCCCCCGATTCGCCGAACATGGTTAACACCCCGAAAGCCAGCGCAGCGTATGGCCCAAAGCTGGCCCATTGCTGGCCCAAAGCCAGCCCTTTAACCTCCCATTAACCCGCCCAATTAACACAGCGTACGCAAGGGGTTACGGGCCGCAGCTTTGTAGGGTGGCGTCGTTCCGCGTGCCGGCACGCGGGTTCACCCACCACCCCACCAAAACCCCTCACGCCACCTCAAACACCAGCGGCTTGACCTGGCTGAACATCCCCGTCCCCTCCAGCGTATCCACCACCTTCGGGTCAATCGGCTGATCCAGATACAGCAGCGCAATCGCGTCCTGCCCCACGCCAGATCTACCAAGCGTAAAGTTCGCGATGTTGACCCCGTTCTTGCCCATCGTCATGCCCAAAAGGCCAATGATTCCAGGTACATCCTCGTTCGTCGTATACAGCATGTGCGCGCCGATTTCCGCGTCGATGTTGATGCCCTTGATCTGGATGAACCGCGGCTTGCCTTCGGAAAAACACGTCCCCGCGACCGAGCGTTCCCGCTTGTCCGTCACCATC
>JALOSO010000336.1 GCA_025458385.1 Paracoccaceae bacterium
GACGGACGATCAGGTCGCCCCTTGCCAAGGGATGAATCGCCTGCCGGGCCTATCAAGCCAATGCTGGCTTACGATGAGAGGGACGCAAATGCACCTGACCCTGACCGAAGTTGAAGACGTTGCAAACCGCGCGCTTTTGCAGGCGGGGGCAAGCGTGCTGCAGGCCGCGGCGGTGGCCCGGTCGATCCGTGCGGCCGAGGCCGAGGGGACACGGGGAATCGGGTTGGGTTATCTGCCGTGGTATTGTCGGCATCTGGGCGTGGGCAAGATCATTGGGCAGGCCATCCCCAAATGCACACAGCCGCGACCGGGGACGATTGCGGTTGATGCCGGTGGGGGCTTTGCCCATCCGGCCTACGAGGCAGGTGAAGCGGGGCTGGTCACGGCGGCCAGGGCGCAGGGGATTGCCGCCATGGGGATCAGCGGCGCCTATGCCTGCGGCGTGCTGGGGTATTTCTGCGACCGTCTTGCGCGACAGGGCCTTGTCAGCATCGGCGTGACCAATGCGTCGCGCACCATGGCCCCCTGGGGCGGCAAGACGCCCTTCTTCGGGACCAACCCGATTGCCTTTGGTGCCCCGCGCCAGGATGCGGCCCCTTTGGTGATCGACGCGTCATCGTCGGCGACGGCCTATGTGAACCTGGCCAATGCGGCCGCCGAAGGGCGCGCGATCCCGCCGCATTGGGCGCTGGACGACACAGGCCAGCCCACCACCGATGCGGCGGCAGGTCTGCGCGGGTCAATCGCCCCGGCGGGCGGGCACAAGGGCAGCGCGCTTGCACTGATGGTCGAGGTTCTGTCAGCCGGTCTGACGGGGGCAAACTGGTCTTTTCAGGCGGCCTCTCTGGGTGATGATGATGGTGGGCCGCCGCGCCTTGGCCAGACCTTTATCGCAATTGACCCCGCCGCCATGGCCCCCGGCTTTGATGAACGGCTGACAACCATGCTGGCCGCAATGTGCGCGCAGGACGGTGTCCGCCTGCCCGGCGAACGGCGGCATCAGAATGCCGCCAGACATGCGACGGCCGGCGTGACCCTGACCGCAGCCGAAGTGCAGACCCTGACGGGCCTGGGTGCCTGGCCAAAGGGTGCCTGATCACCCCGCCACGACAGGCAGGCCCGCATCGGCCTTTGGCTGATCCATCACGATCTGGCTTTGTACCCGCGCGACAGCCGGATGCGGCAGCAGGCGATGATGGATCAGCGCGTTCAGCGCGGGCAGATCGGCAACCCAGACCCGCAGCAGATAGTCCGCCTCGCCCGTCAGGGTCCAGCAGCCCACCACCTCGGGCAGTGTATTGACCAGCCGCACAAAGCCTGCAGCGTTATCGGCATTGTGCGCCGCCATCTGCACCTGCACAAAAGCCTGCACGGCAAGGCCAAGTTTGCCGGGGTCCAGCCGCGCGCCATAGCCGGTGATCACGCCCGCCTCCTCCAGCCTGGCCCGCCGCCTTGCTGTCTGGCTGGGTGACAGATGCAAGAGCTGGCCAAGGTCCTGCGCCGTCATGTCGGCACGGCGCTGCACGGCGGTCAAAAGGCGGGCATCCTGGGAATCGATCATGCGTCATCCTTGCGCGTTTTCTGTATTGTATGCGATTTCTACGCGCCATGGCAGAAATTCTGGCAAATCTTTGCGCCCCTGACGCAGGTTGATTATGGGATCTTCGCATGGCAACCACCTTCCCAGACCGAGGCAACCATGGGCCCTTTTCCGCATGACGCACCGCGCGCTGCCATCACTGATCACAATCCGGCGGGAACGGACGGTTTCGAGTTCGTCGAATTCGCGCATCCGAACCCGGATGAGGCGCGCGCACTTTTCGCGCGGATGGGTTTTACCCTGACCGCCCGGCACCAGACCAAGGCCATCGAGCTGTGGCAGCAGGGTGACATCACCTATATCCTGAACGATACGCCGGACAGTCATGCTGGCCGGTTTGCTGCCGAACATGGCCCCTGCGCCCCGGCCATGGGCTGGCGCGTGGTGAATGCCCGTCACGCCTTTGATCATGCCGTAGGCCTTGGGGCCATGCCCTATACCGGCACGGACAAGACCCTTGACTGGCCGGCAATCGTTGGCATCGGCGGGTCACTGATCTATTTCACAGATTGTTATGGCCCCGGGGCCAACCCCTATGCGGCGGATTTTGACTTTGTGTCCGCGGCCAAACCCGCCGGTGTGGGGTTTCATTACCTTGATCATCTGACGCACAATGTCTTTCGCGGCAACATGGACCACTGGTTCGACTTTTATAGCCGTCTGTTCAACTTTCGGCAGATCCGTTTCTTTGACATCGAAGGCAAGTATACCGGCCTTTACAGCCGCGCCTTGACGTCACCCTGCGGGCGCATCCGCATTCCGATCAACGAGGACCGGGGGGAAACCGGCCAGATTGTCGAATATCTCAGACGCTATAATGGCGAAGGCATCCAGCATATCGCGGTAGGCAGTGATGATCTGTACGCCAGCACCGATGCGATTGCCGCACGCGGGCTGAAGTTCATGCCAAAGCCGCCAGCCGCCTATTATCAGCTGTCAACAAAGCGCGTGATCGGCCATACCGAACCGCTGAAAGACCTGGCCCGCCACGGCATTCTGATTGACGGTGAAGGCGTGGTTGACGGTGGCGAGACGCGCATCCTGCTGCAGATCTTTTCAAAGACGGTGATCGGCCCGATCTTTTTCGAGTTCATTCAGCGCAAGGGCGATGACGGGTTCGGCGAAGGCAATTT
>JALOSO010000337.1 GCA_025458385.1 Paracoccaceae bacterium
ACTTTAGCGGCCTGTTCCGCAGGCGGCAACGGTTGCCCGGTGTGGGCTAGTCTGTATCGGAAAAGAAGCTCAAATCAGGATTCCAGTCGCAGATGACGCCATCCGCCCCAATGTCCATTATGACGTAATAGCCCCAACCTCGCCCGGCTGGACACAGCATGGCTGGAACGTAGTCGCTTTTTTCTGCCACCACGCGGCCATCTTGGTCCAAAAGGCTATAGAACCCGTCGTCGCAAACCTTGTAATGCACCGATGCCGTCACCCCATCCGGCCAATCGTCAATCTTGCCGGTCGCAAGATCAATTCGAAGCCGCCACACGCCACCAGATCGCAGCGGTATTTGCGGGTTGTCCTCGTCATCAGGTTCCCCGTTGACAACGCCATCTTCCCAATAGCGCACACCCATTTCTGCCAAAAGGTGCGTCACTTCGACACTCTGCATCTTTTCAATCTCAAACTTCACATCCCCACTCCCACCTGACTGTAAATCGTAATCACCCGCGTTTCGCCCTCTGGCACGTCCACCGATGGCGGCACGGCGATAAGCCCCTCAGGCGGCGTGATCGTCATGCGGTCGGGCAACAGCCCGTGGCCCAGGATCATGTCGGCCTGCACGGTTAGACCGCCCAAGGATAGTCTGTGCGCCTCATTGCTGTCGCTATGCACTTCGCCGTTGTGAAACTCCACCTCAGCCACAGCGCCGGGGCTGTCAGTGGTTTGCAGGCGGATGTGGCTGCTTGTGCCGCCCCAATACACGGCGTCCTGCGCGATGGCGGGGGAGGCTAGCAGGGCTAGGATGATGGCGAGGCGGGTCATGCCAGCACCGCGATTGCAAACAGGACAACGCAGCACAGCGATGCGCCGATGATGCACAGAGCCGCAATGCTGTCGCGCGGCTGGTCTGGTTCTGCCTGCGGTTCTGCCATGCGGGCAAGCTGTTCGGCCTCAAGCTGTGATGCGCGGCGGGTGAAGTCGTCTGGGGTCATTTCGCACCACCTTCCAGCGCGTCGGCAATTTCGGTCAGCGTGGCGATGGTGGCGCGGAGTTCGGTGGCCGTTAAGACTTCCGCGCTCGAAACACCAAACTGACCGCAAAAATCCAGACTTACCGCGCCGCAGTCATGGCTATGAACCATTACGCGCCCATACACCCCCGGCACGATGCGCCTGACCGTCTCTGTGATGACAGGGCCAGCGGGTGCGGGATTGTCTGCGATGATGTCATAAAGATCATCAGGCAGTTTTCCGTCATGCGCACCAAGGATCGACACAGGGGCGGCGTCAGGGGCGCGGCGGATGATGCGGAAAGCGCCAAAATCCCCGTCTGGCTCAACAGGAAAGCCCAGATCATCATCTGCGCCCACAACGTAATAACCACCCTTGCTATAGCTGTTCCTCACTTCGGTGTTGTCAAGACACTCCACCACATCCCCCACCCGCGCGCCGATTTCGGCCAGCGTGCCGACTTCTCTGACGGGGGCGGGTTCGTCGGTCCATTCGGCGATGAGGTCTTCACGGCTCTCTCGGTTCTCAAAATACGCACCGCTAACAAGCCACCCATAAAAGCCGCCGTCATCGTTTTTCGTGTCAGCAAAAACAATCTCAGACCAGTATTTTGCCTTTGGCGGCACATTCATCGGCCCGACTTTGCGGCCATCGCGGGTGCGATAAAAACGTCCAGCTTCGATTTTCAGTGTCATTTTGTGTTCCCTCTCTCTGTGACCCTGCCCCGGATATGTGCGCGCGCTGAGATGCAACACGAGGGAGGGTCGATGCGCATTTTCGGTAGCTAACCTATCAGCGCGCCCAATGATGTTAGCGCGGGGCGGGCGGTGGGTCAAGGCTTCTCCATAAGAACGCCCAAACCTGCTAGCTTTGCGCTCCAAAGTGCTGGCCCGGCGTTGTTGCCGACCCCGAATAGCGTCACGCCATGCCCCGGCGATTTGCCTACTGACCCGTCAGGCCGGATGAATTTAGGCTTGCCGCGAGTAAACAAGACTGCATCGGCTTTCTTTGCGGCATCCTGCCACCACGGCGCACTTGTGCGGTCTGGCGTCAGGGCAATGCCATTGCCATGCTCAAAGAACCGATCTAGCCACGGCACAAGGCCGTTCCTGCCCCCAAAGGGTGGGTTCATCCACACAAAGCCTTCCCACGGCGTCACAAGCGCGTTTTGCGCGGCTGTGATGTATCTGCGGCAAGGGACATGCGGCGCACCGCCAACAGGCGCGGAAACGTCAAGATCAAACGTAACGCCAAGCGCTGCAAAGATCTCTGGCGGCGTATACCATTCATCGGTTGCCCCGATGCAGGCTTCCCAAGCGCTCATGCTTTTACCCTCGCCGCCATCGCAAGCATCTTGTCGCGCTTCCAGTTTCCCTTGCCTCTGACAGCAACCGAACGCGGCGCTGTCTCGCTGCGGTCCTCGGTCACGTCAACGCCAGGCACAAGCGGAAGGGTGATCTTGGTCATGCGCGGGTCTGTGCTTGTCGGGCAGTCGTGCAGGCGGCGGTGGATGGTGATCGTTTTCATTTCCGCACCTCGCCCCAAATCTCAGGCCCGCCGAAGCTGTTGCTGACTCGTTCAATCGTTACGGGTCTATTGGCGCGACTTGCCTTGATCCTGTCGGCCCACCAATGCTCGTATGTGTGACGGTTGACCTTGCGCACCACGTTGCTTGCGACCAGGTTGATAAGCGCCTGCCGCGTGTCATGCATACTTGCGGCGAAG
>JALOSO010000338.1 GCA_025458385.1 Paracoccaceae bacterium
TGGCGCGTGACCGAGATCAATCCTACAGGATATGCGCGGGGTTTGATCCTGACAGTCCAGATCGACTCATCCGCACCCAAGTGCAGATAGGAACGCATGACGGAAAGACGTTGGCGGGCCGGCACGACACCGCCCAGATATTGTCGCACCGTTTCGCTTCCGATCAGCCGCAAAACAAAAACAGCATCCCACCACGATGCCCTGCCCAGCAACAGCCTTTCCGTTTCCAATCTTCTACCGCGATCCATTCAAGACTGATTGGCGATCCGTTTTCAGATGTCAGCTTCGCATAAAATGGTTGGCATCGCCATTCTCTTTACGCCCATGCCTTGCCCCACTATCCTGTCCCAAACCGGAGGCCACGCCATGCCATCGCCCGCCCGCCATCTGCTCGCCCTTGCCCTGATCGCCACCCCTGCCGCAGCCCAGGACCCCACCACTTGGCGGCTTGTCAGCCTGAATGGCGCGGATTTCGCCGCCCGCGCGACCCTGTCCTACCTGCCCGATGGCACCCTGCAAGGTGAAGGCCCCTGCAACAGCTATGGCGGCCAGCTGACGGCCCTGCCCCCCGCATGGGCCCTTGGCCCCGTGCGCGCCACACGCATGGCCTGTGATGCACTGGACGCTGAAACCGTCTTCTTCAACGCCCTGTCCGCCATGACCGCCGCTGATGCCACCGCCGATACGCTGACACTGACCGCACCTGATGGCAGCACCATGGTCTTTACCGCATCCGGTGGCTGAAAGGTGGCGGGCCCGCAGCAGCCGTGAAGACGTGAATTTCCCGAGAGCCTGAGTGTTCAGGTTGGTCGCCAGATACCAGGGCCAGAACCCTGGCAGAGCCAGCTCCCTCGGAGATGCTTATCGGCCACTGGAAAAGAGCCTTGCACGCGAAGAGCAGAACCCGCCACCCCGTAACCTAGGCCTCAACCCCCTTGCACGCAAGGGGGATGCGCAAACAGCTTGTTCAACGGCCTGCCGCATGCAACAGGCGCGTGCGCTTTTTCAGCGCGATCACGCCAAGTTCCAGCAGGGCAATCAGTCCCATACCGATATGGAACCAAGCACTGAAGGCTTCACCATCTACCCAATGCTGGGTCACAGCGATCAGGTACAGCGCGAAAATCGCCCCGAAGATGGACGCATGCTCGCGCTTGATGACTGACCGCCATGAAAACGGCATGTCCGGCCGCCGCCATTGACGCAGGCGCGGAATGAACGCGGGCGTGCGCGCCGCCCATTGCGCATAATCATCCCCGAACTTGCCCAGCAGGAAACGCTCTTCCGCCGCGATGATGCGTTCATAATAGGGCAGCAGCACCAGGGCCATCACAACCGCCAGTGTTATGCTTTGTGCATACAGCACAATGCCCACATACATCAGACAGTTGCCCAGATAGAGCGGGTTGCGCACCATCGCATAGGCCCCGGACATGTTCAGCCGGCTGGCCACCTGCCCCGCCCCTGTATTGCGCCCCGAGGTGCCCGCAGGCACGAACCCCACCGTCATGATGCGGATCAACTCGCCCGCAACCACCACGGCAATGGCAAAGCCCTCAAACACATCGCCCCAGAAGTCACCCACCACATGTTCCACGCGTTCGCCTTGCAGCGTCGCCCAGATGATCGCCGGCACAAAGGCCAGCAGCACGAAACTGCGCCACCTGAACAGGCTTTCGCCGTTATGGGCCAGATGATCGTTCAGTAGCATGACAGTCCCCTCATGCGCCTTCGCGCGCGTTTTCCGGCCCATGCGCCGAAAATCGCATGTCGGCAAGGGCGCCGCTGTCGCAGCCCGGCAGTTTCGTGCCCAAAACATCAAGCCTTGCCAGATGTTCATCCTTCGTTCATGCTGCAGGCATGCTTCCCACGCCGCATCCCTTGCCCCCCACCCCCGGCCAGCGCCTTGCCCGCGGCGTCTGCCGCCACCTGCGCAGCCATGATTTCGTCTGCGTCGAGGAATTGGTGCCTGCCCCCGGCCTGCGCGTGGATATCATGGCGCTTGGCCCGAAAGCCGAGGTCTGGATCATCGAATGCAAATCCGGCCGCGCGGATTTTCAGGCCGATCACAAATGGCAGGGCTATCTGGAATGGTGCGACAGGTTCTTCTGGGCTGTGGATGCCGATTTCCCGACAGGGTTGCTGCCCACCGATACGGGCCTGATCCTGGCTGATGCCTATGATGCTGAAATCACGGCGATGGGCCCATTGACCCCCCTGCCTGCCGCCCGGCGCAAGGCCCTGACACAGACCTTTGCCCGCCATGCCGCGCTGCGTCTGCAAGGCTTCCGCGACCCCGGATTTATCGCTGTTCAGGGATCATGACTGTTTGACAACACGCCGTTATGTGTATATGCACATACCATGGACCTGAACAGCCCTTTCAACTGCATCACCTTCAACTTGCAGCGCGCCACGCGCAGTCTGGTGCGGCAGTTCGAACTGGCCGCACGCAAAAGCGGTTTGACATCCCCGCAGTTCACCACGCTTTCGTTGATTGCTGGCCATGGGCAAATCTCGATCACGCAACTGGCTGACAGGTTGGGCACCGACCGCACGACACTGACCCGCAATCTGGAACTGCTGGCGAAAAAGGGCTGGATCGCGCCAGCCGCAGCCAAGGACGCCCGCCTTCACCTGTGGGAGTTGACGGCGACCGGCAAGCAAACGCTCGCCACGGCCCTGCCGGTCTGGCAAGCGTTTCAGGCGGA